>JALHPX010000231.1 GCA_022842225.1 bacterium | reverse complement strand
CCTCATTCCCGCTGCGGCGAGTGTGTTTGCCATTGTGTCGCTAGTGCTCGCCGATAACGTGCCCGCGGTTTTAGATCCGAGCATTCAGCCACTGGAGCCGGTGCTGCGCAGTAATTTCTGGCTCACGATCCACGTGCTGACGATTACTTTGAGCTACGCGGCTTTTGCGCTCTCGCTTTGCTTGGGCAATGTCGTGCTGGGAACGTATCTGCTGTCGCCAAAAAATATCGAGCGCGTTCAAGTGAATACGCTCTACATGTACCGCGCGATGCAAATCGGTGTGGTGCTGCTCGCTGCTGGCACCATTCTCGGCGGTGTCTGGGCTGATTATTCTTGGGGCAGATTCTGGGGCTGGGATCCGAAGGAAGTTTGGGCGCTCATTGCGTTGCTGCTTTACTTGGCTGTCTTGCACGGACGCTTCTCCGGATGGCTCGCCGGATTTGGTTTTACCGTCGGTGCGGTGATGTCGTTCTTAGGGGTGCTGATGGCTTGGTACGGGGTGAATTTCGTACTGGGGGCAGGGCTTCATTCTTATGGCTTTGGCTCGGGCGGAATGGTGTACGTCGTGGGCTTTGTCATCGCGCAGCTGGTTTTTATCGGGCTTGCTTACCGCAAATACCAGGAGCTCGATGAGAACACCAAAAAGAAAACCCGACTGATTGTGAAGTAGCTTACTTAGAGAAAACGCCAATCATCGTCCAGTCCTCGGGCGACTGGGCGCGTTTCGCAGGCGCAACAAAGATCGTAAAGGTGCTCGGTTTGGACGAGTCGTAAGAGGCGTGTAGCTCTGCAAACTTGGCATCAAAGAGCGGCGTGCGGATTTGGTCCCTGCAACTTGTCAGTAACAGGTAGGGTGCCGCCGGTTGTCGTCCGGGAGCGAAGATTTTTCCCTCGGCAAATCCGCCCGACTGCAAATCAATTTGAAAATCACGTGCTGGATGAATGGCCGGGAGCGGCCCGCCTGACGCCAGCAATGAACCCCAGAATTCCCAGATTTTTGCGTCGGTGGCGATGGCCCAGTTGCTTACCCACACGCGTGCATTTTTCCAGCCGCGCAGTCCATACACCTGATAGTTGTCTGGAAGCCAAACCGAAGGCGACATGTAAGTGTTCACCACCGGTGCGGTTTCGGTCCCTTCAAAGATCGGGACCAGAATTTCTGGCAGAGCCTTAGCCTCGATTTTTTCCCACTCTTGCGGAGCCATCTCTAATGACTGCAAAAAAGCACAGTGTTCGGCCAGCGGTTGGGGAGGGCGCTGCGGGTCTAGTCGCACCATCACCGGGCCAGCCCACGCGCCCCAAGCGTAACCCGCCAACCAAAACACTACTAATCGAGCGTGTAGTTTTTCCATGCGCTTCCTCCATACCCGTAATGGCAGAGCGGTGGCTACAGCCAACTCAAGCACACGTAAGTGTCAGGATTCCTTTGGGTTGTTTCAACCCCTGCAGTTGGGTCTTTCCTTTAACGTGAAAAATTTATACGATGCGCCGCAAATTTCCGAACCTTTAGAGGCTGAGGCCGTTATCCCCCGATTGGCTCAAATTCTGATTCTGACCCTTCTAATGTGTTCGCTGCAGGCGCACGCGGCGGCGTTGTTTCGCAAAGAAGAATGCAATCGTCTGGTGGCTCGATGGAGCGCCGATAAAGCGGATCGCTGGCTTAAGGCCGAGCGGTTCCCGCGGTTAAGTCACGGTCAGCAGAAATTATTGGCCGAAAGATTGAGCAAGGCGCGCTTGATGCGTCGGCAGGTCACCGATATCGATAACGACGCGGAAGCGGTCGATTCGATCCGCCTGAGGTACGACAAGCTTCTTACCGACGAATTAAGACAGATTCCCGAAGTCTTGATGGAACATATTCGTTTGGACTTCGCCAATGGAGTCGCGGAGCGCGATCTCGCAAACACGGTTCGTCAGATGCGGCAGCTGCCAGAACCCACGCGCCTACTTGCCTATTTTCCGACTGGCGTGAATATCACCCGCCCGCGCCTTGAATTGTTGATGGAAATTTTCGCAGTCGAAACCCACATGCTTTGGTACCTGCATGATTTCTACAAGGCGTTGGGAATCATTGAAGCGCGGGATCAGATGGACGGCATTCGCCGCTCCTCTCGCTGGTACATTCTTTCAGCCGCCCGCTTCGCAGGGGGCCTGCCCAATGATTCCTTCGACGAAAACCTGCCATGGGTTGGATGGTCTTTAGAGACGCACGGTCATGGATCGTCATCGTTTGCATCGAGTCTGCCAGAACTGGACGGCTGGGGTCAGCCGTCTGATGATTTCCACTTTGGCCCGCTCTACTCAAGCCCTTCCGAAGCGGTCAAAGAACTAGCTGCCTTGCAAAGAGCCCGGGGGCCTTGGGTACCGGTACCGGTAAATGATTTTCTCGATGAGTATTTAGAGGCCGTGAATCTCTACCAATTGCGTCCGATTCAAGCCTTGGGCGCGATGGCGCATGAACTGGAAGAATGGGCAAACCCCAGTCGAGATACAGTTCGCCGTCTCCATAAGCGATGGCTTACCGTCGATAAACCGTCTTCCGAGCCAAAAAGAGACAAAGACGAAGACGAAGACTACGCCCTCCCGGAATAGTTCGAGAGCTCGCGAAATTACCAGAAAACCTTGCACCCCGATGCTTCTCTAAGGGCCGCTTTTACCCGAGGACTGAGGCTGTATGAAGTTGAGACGATTGGCCCGCAAATAGTTAAGCACTTCGTCATTTGCTCCGTGCAATGAATAGTTTGCGCGCCTATTGATCTGCTCGACGGTTTCATTCTCACGGTAGGCCTTTAACCACTGAAGCTTGCCCGCATGTATCGTTTCCAACCCGGAGCGGTAACTGGGTGACAGGACTGAGCTCCTAATCTCAAGGCCTATGACCCAACCTCCGCCAGCAAAATTCGCTATAGCAGGCCGCAATCTACTGAACCAGTGGGACAGATATAAGTGCCAGGCGAGAAAAAGGGGCAGAAGCAGCATGAGATATCTGGAACTCTGCGCATTAACAATTCCTTCACTCGCGCGGGCAAGGGTCGTCAGTAGGCTGTAGATTATCGACGAAAGAATTAGAAAAGACATCGCCCGGTCGAGCCGCTGATCAAGTTGAATCAGCCGACGAAAGAAAAAACAGAAAAGTAGCAGTGACAGCAAAAGCGTCAGACCGCCTAGGAAGAAAAAATGCGGGTCGCGAATTTGAAAGAAAGCTCCATAGAGGGCGGAGATGTACTTAAGGTAAAACCAGCTTTCGCTGGCGGGCAGTAAAGAATCTCTCCCCAGAGTCCAATTGTAGTCTAGGAAATAGTTGTGAAAACCCCAAGCGAGCAAACCCGTTGCCGACCCCGCAGCAGCTACCTCACCCCACCGACGATTCCTTAGCGCACGGCCAAGCGCCAGAGCGAAAAATGCTATTGCGCAAGCTGCGGCGACAATCCCGTAGCCGGTAAAAATAAGATTAATCGCTACGAAGCTCCCACACCCATACCGGATGATTGGGTTCTTGCTTATTATACAACCCGCGAAAACCAGATTGAGCAGCATGGGGAAAATACATGCGGAAGTGGAGGCTGTTTGCACGGTGTGCTCGTAGTGAATGGGAGATAAGAACACGACCGGTACGACGACGTCGTAAAATCTAAGTGGCCCAACCAACTCTTGTTTTAAGGCAAGGGCAACTAGCGTAGCCAAAAACAGAGTACCCACAGCGAAATACGCTTCCCAGCGGACATCCCAATTCGAAACTTTCATCAAATAGGAAGTGAATAAAAAGGGCAGGCCCATTCGATGCGAGCCATGCTGATAATGGTAAGAGTGCCAGGCCCCCAAATTCAAAACCACGGGGGTCAAAAAACCCCACTGATCGGAAAAGAGTAAATTCACAGCGTAGGCGCGTACAAAAAAAACGAGCCGCGCCAATAATAGGAGTAGGGAAACCCCTACCATGGCAGAAGCGCGATTCATGGTGAAAAGCATAGCATCAAAGTAGCGGCCGGCTAAATCAAAGCGGCAAGAGCACCTGGGTGTGAAAGCTGGCGAAATTCGTAATCATACGATTTAAATGCTGTGCGCGCGCCACCGGAATATTCACCTGGTCCCAGGCGGTAAGACGCACTTGATCCGCTACCGCTAGAAAGTTTCTCTCGTCGGCTCCAATCCAATTCTGTCGCAAGAGAGGCCGGCCTTCTGCACAGCGGGGGCAAATTAAAATGCCCGAGCCCATATCTAAAAAAGTTTCCACTGCTGTGCAGCCCGCGGGATTGCCACACGTCTCCACTCGCGGCTTAAATCCCAGAAGCGAAATCAATTTCATTTTAAAAAGCAGCTCTAAAACCAAGATGCGATCAGAGGACTTTTCTTTCTCCAGTAGCGCTAACACCTGTCCTAACAGACGGTAAACTTCCGGAACCGGAGTGCCCTCGGCGACGATTTTTTGAATCCATTGCACAATGCGGCCGGCGGAAAAAACGCGGTCTACTTCATCTCTTAATCCTAGAAACGTATTGAGAACTTTTAATTCGTCTAAATAGGGATTGGCGTGCGGATCTCCGCGGACGGAGATCTCATCGTGGCAGAAAATATCCAAGCCTCCGATATAGCGCCTGCGGCTTTTGCGCGCGGATTTTGCAAGTGTGGTGACGACGCCCCAATCTTCGGTCAGAAATTCGATATAGCAATCCGCTTCACCGAAATTTTCACGAGAAAGAACAATGGCTTTAGACGTCAGCATTACTTGCCGAAGCTTATACCATGCGGGCAGACGTGCGTCGGAGATCGAGTTTGGAACGCGGTCGCTCGCCTTGCGGGCCCGCTGTTTGAGGTTGCCGACGGAAACGCGCGTAGAATAAGGCCCCGAGGCAGTTAAACAAGATGGTGTAGATCTGAAACAGCGTGCAAAGCGTGGCGCCTTGTTCCGGTGTCGAGCTGCCCACCCATTGGAAGAGGGTGTAAAACGCCACTTGGCCCACACCAATGCCCCCGGGCAAGAGCGGCACCGCCGAGACCACCATGGCGAGTGGCACCACAAAGAAATACTGACCCAGCGCCATCGAGATGCCCAGCATATTGCCCTCGAATTTGAAGAACAAAATCATCGTCGAGAAAGAGATGGCCGAAATCAGGGCCGCCTTAAAAACCGTGGCGCGTTGATTGCGGTACAAGCGGCCCGCTTCGAGCAACTTCTGCGTCGCTCCCATGCTTTCTAACTTAGTTTTGAGCCGCGGCACCAAAGGCCAGTTGCGGGCTAACGAGAAAAAATACAACCAGCAGACGACAATCCCAGTGCCGGTCAATAGCCAGACCGTCCAAGCAAGGACTTGCAGCTGCGGCAGGTAAGGACCCGACGGGAAATAAAAAATCAAAGTAACCGCGGCGTAGAGAATGAAAATCGCTAAACCCAATACCCGATCCACGATGACGCTCAGAATCGCTTTGGTCTTGCGCTTCGGCTCACGCCCCGCGACGTACCAGGCCTTAATCACATCGCCACCGACGGATCCCGGCATAAACGTATTAAAAAATTCCCAATCATA
>JALHPX010000230.1 GCA_022842225.1 bacterium | reverse complement strand
TCGCTTTTCCTCTTGGGCGTCATTGCCACCCGACAGAAGAACTACCGAGAGGCGGAGTTTTATTTCAGTAAGACCATGGACGCTTGCCACGGTAAGCGAGAGTTCAATGCCTTGAGTGAATTGGCTCGATTGAACTTGGCGCGTACGAACTATGCGTCGGGCAAGTTGGAGCAATCTGTCGAGCTATACTCGCAATTCTCCAGCGGCTCACCGCATTGGATCACCATTCTCTTAGAAGCGAGCTGGCCGCTCCTGCGTGTAAACGATACGACTGTCTCTTTGGGTAACTTGCATACGGTACTCTCGCCGTTTTATCGGGAAGACTTGGTGGGCGAGGGCTATGTGCTGCGTTCCACGATTTTGTTTTCCCTATGTAAGTACGAAGAAATGCGTCAAACGCTTGCGCAGTTCTTTGAAGTCTACGACCCGATTCTGCAGGCCATGCAGAAGGAGAATTCGTCGTTATCCGGGGATGAGTCCTTTTTTAATGCTTTCCGCTCTGGTCGCGGTCTGAATCGCGCCTTTATCAACTACGCCAAGCGCGACGTCGGCTTCACCCGCGGATTAAAAGTGATGACGATGCTGGAAGAAGAAAAGCGCAAACTGGTGGGCATGGGACGTAACGATCAGATCCGCCGCATCGCCGGAATTATCGACGAAGCGATCAATGCCAAGAGCAAAGAAATTGGCGACGATTTACAGAAACTGCACCAACGCAAACTCCGCGAGTTACGTGAACAGCGCGAGCAGGCGAACTACCTGCGCGTCGAAATCGTCACAGGTGAGAAGCAGCTGATTGAAGCGCAAAAAGGACTGCCGGCCAAACGTGTTGTCGACGTCGATACGGACGTTTCCACGTCGTACCACTTCTGGCCGTTTAATGGAGAGTATTGGGAAGATGAATTGGGGGCTTATGTCTACACGTCGGAAAGTGCCTGCGTTAATTAAGCGCACTTCGAAAGTTTTGGGTTTGGTACCGGCCGCAGTAGCGGCCGTAGTTAGTTTCACTGGTTCTGCTTGGGCCGTGGGACCGAGCAGCTTTGACTTTGTCTCCTTGTCCAAGAAGGAAGCGATCGAAGTCGATGCGCCCAGGCAGTATGGCGATCGCTTTCAGTTGCGCACCGGCAGGTCGGAACTGAGGCAAAATTCTTTCGATCCGAAGAAGTTTTTGTTCGCTAAGGAAGCTTTTCTTGAGGAGAAGCGAGACGAAGCCATTCGTCTAATGCGGCAGCAGCTAGACGCTAAGTTGCCCGGCAACCGTCACAATCTTCTGCTGAGTTTGGGGCAGCTGTACGCAGAAAAGTACATGGACCTGAGCTACCGCGAAACGGAACTCTATACCGAGAAACTCCAGGAATTCGAAAAAGCTAGGGTTAAGGACAAGAAAGCCAAGGCCCCTAGCCTCGATAACAGCCGCTCTAAGCGCTATTTGAAAGACGCTTTGGGTCTGTTCTACTCGCTCGAGCGCGAGTTCCCAAAACACCCAAAAATCGACGAAGTCGTGTTCTTTATTGGCTTTGTGGAAATGGAATCGGGTAACGGCGAAAAGGGCGCGCGCTATTTAGAACGCGTTGTGCGCGAGTTTCGCAAGAGCCGCAAATACGACGAAGCGGTAATTTACCTGGGCGACTACTACTTTGATAAGGGCAAGTTCACCGATGCCTTGAATAAGTACAAGATCTTGGCGGGCAATCGGGAATCCGAAATGCAGCCTTATGCATTTTACAAACTAGCTTGGTGTGAACTCAATACAGGCAAGCCGAAGGTCGCTCTGCGCAATATGCGCAAGTTAATCGACGAATTAGATGGTGCCAGCGAAAAGAGCAAATTCAACTTAAGAGAACAAGCAATTAAGGATCTCGCTGTCTTCTTCGTGGATGCCGATGCTGTTAGCGAAGCTTATGCTTTCTACCGCGATAAAGAGGGCGAAGAGAAGGCGCTCGAAAACTTAAAGCTGATTGCTGATATGTTGCGCTCCAAGGCCCGCGATACCGCGGCTGTCGAAGCGTACCGCATGTTGCTAAAAGAGAAGCCGGATCACCCGGACGCTCCTCGCATTGAACTGAGCATCTACGATGCGCTATCGGCTATGGGCAAGACCGAAGAAGCGGTCAAAACTCTGGAGCACATTATCGTTGCCTACAATCCTACTTCGGATTGGACGAACGATTCGAACGCAACGCCTGAAGAGAAGAAAAAGATTACCGACTCCGTCGCTGAAGAAGGCAAAAAAGCCGGCTACTACTACCACTCAGCCGCTCAAAAGGGGAAAGACAAGGGGCTCTTCCGCCACGCACTTCGTCTCTATGGTGCATTGATGGAGAATTTCCCAAAGCACCCTGAGCGAAAAAAGATTCAGTTCTATCGTGCAGAAATTCTGTACGCGCAATCGAAATGGCTGGATGCCGCCGACGCTTACATCGAAGTTTCCAAAGCGATGCCCAAGGACAAATTGAACGATGAATCGCTCTACAATGCGCTTCTCGCCCTCGATCAATTAACCGCGAAGTCGGGCAAAATCGACCGCTACAAGCCTGAAGAGCAGAAGAATGTTGATTTAAGCCGTCTGGATATTCCGGAGGGCGAGCAGCGTTTTATCGACGTGGGCCAGACGTACTTAAAAGAGTTTCCCAAGGGCGATCGGGGAGTGGAAGTCCGCTACCGCATCGCGGCTATTCACTACCGTTACAAGCACTTTGATGAGGCACTGAAAGAATTTGACGCCATTGCCACCGAACATCCTCGTAATAAGGTTGCTCCGTTCTGCGCGTACCTGATTCTCGATATTCACAACATGCGCAAAGACTACTTGGCCATGGAAACTGCGGCTGAGAAATACGGCAAGATTGCAAGCCTCGGTGACGCGAAGTTTAAGACCGACATGCGCGAAGTCGGCAACGAAATTGGCTTCAAAAAAATCGAGAAGCTCGAAGCTAATCAAGAGTGGGACAAAGCGGGCGACGCTTATTGGAAGGCTTACCAATCCAATAACAAAGGTGAGCTAGCAGAGAAGTCGCTCTACAATGCATACGTCAGCTACAACAAAGCTGCGAAAAAAGAACGTGCGGACGAAGTAGCCAAACTTTTCGTCGAAAAATATCCGAAGTCGGAGCACGCTGCGGATTTTGCTCTGGCGACAGCCAAGAGTGCTGAGGAACGCTTTGAGTTTGAATCAGCTCAGGCACTATACGAGAAATTCTATTCCAATCATCCAAAACACAAAGAAGCGCGCAAGGCGCTCTTCAACGCTGCACTCTTCGCTGAGCTTCTCGGTAAAAGTGAGCAGGCCAAGGGATTGTACGAGCAATATTTAAAGGGGGGTGCGGTTGCTCCGGAAGAGCGCCAGGCCATCCAAACCAGCATGCTGCAGATCCATCGCAAGCTCAAAGAGTGGGGCGAGATGGAGAAGGTTTTCCGCGGTTTGATCCGTGATGCTAAATCGACGAAAGAAAAGCTAGGGTACTTGGCGGAGTTGGCTAAGCGCCTGGATTTGGCGGGTCAGCCCAAAGAACGTGACCGTGTTGCCCGCGAAATCTACAATATGTACGAAAGCTCGGCTGAATCCGCGCGCAAGGATTTTGGTCCTGCACTCGAGTATGTAGCAGAAGCTCGCTTTGCCGCTCTCCGTAAGGAAAAAGAGAAGTACGAAAAAATTGAACTGCGCTTTCCGCCACAAGACTTGGTTTACCTCTTGGGCCGCAAACAAAAAGCGCTCAAAGCGTTCGCCGCGAAGCTAGACAAGGTAGTCGAAGTGGGCGTACCCGATTGGGGTGTCGCTGCGCTCTGGGATAAGAGCGATGCTTATCGGCACTTCGCGGAAGCTTACTCCCAAGTTCAGATTCCAAAGAAATACTCGGAAGCTGAACGCAAAGAAGCTGAGATGAGCCTGAAGCAGATCGAGAAGGATCTGGTCGAGCCCATTAAAGCGAAGGGCAAAGAGTTTGCCTTGGGTTGTTTAGAAAAAGCCCGCGAATTCCATGTTGCTAATACCTATGTTCGCCAGTGCGCGGCAGTTGCCAGCTTAGAAACTCCGGCACCCTCGGGCGCGATGCCAAGAGCCGGACACTATAGCTACAACATTCCACTCAAAGGATTTGGCGATCGATGGGATGGCAGAGCACCCGAGCCGACGGACAAGAAAAACTTCCTAGCCTACATCGCGACGATCGATACCCAGGGTCGGGTGGCGGATGTAGAGAAAAAACTGCGTGCTTACTTAGCGGCTAATCCAACTGATGCCGAAGCGCAGTTCCTCTACGCGAATCACTCATGGCGTACGGGCAAAAAGGAAATGGCTTACTTCTTCTGGTCGAAACTAGAGAAGGACGGCGACTTTGAATGGAAGTCCCTGCTCTATAATCAGTATGGCGCCATTGCTCTCGACGAGAAACGTCCTTTGGTTGCGATGGATTGGTTTGAAAAAGCGACGGAAGCCTCTCCTGCATATGCACCCGCCTTTGTGAACCTAGGCGCGCTATACTTAGAGAGCGGCAGCTATCGAGATGCAGAAGTGCTCTTCCTCCGTGCGACGCAGCAAAACGACAAATGGGAAGAAGCGGCTCTCGGACTTGGCAGCGCGCTCGAAGGTCAGGGTAAGTTTCAAGAGGCCAGCAGCTATTATTCCGATTTTGTCGGCGATAACTCTAACGCGCTGCAAGCTCTGTACAACCACGCTGTATTGTTAGGAAACAGATTAGGCCAACGAGAGAAGGCGTCTAAGTTGATGATGCAGTATCTGCAGCGCGGCGGAAAAGACACGGCGCGTGCTCAAAAAATTCTCGGAACTTGGCGATAAGAGAGGTGGGTAAAACCCATGCGCATGTCTGTAAATGCAAAGCATTTTTTGGTGTTTGCGATGGTGACGGTGGTGTTCTCGTGGACTGCTGAAGCTAAATCGCGGCCGCAGAAAAAACGTACCGGCGCTCCCTCTGTATCGACGTCTTCGAGCGATGGTGCAGACATGGTCACCGAAAAGCGTTCGGATGGAACAACAGTGAAGTACAAAAAGAAAACGTCCTACGACTTTGAAGGATTGGGCGTTGAAGCAATGGCCGACAAGCCAACCGGTGCTTACATTTCCAACATAAAGGACGTGAAAGCTCGGAGCATGATCCAAATACGAAAAGATTTTGATGCAGAAGTGAACGAATCAGCTCGTCAAATGCCTTGAGAGAAAACATGGAAGCAAAATCGCAAGGAAATAGCACTCCGATTCGGCTCGATATCCTGGATGAACGCGGGGATGTTGGCCATTCAAGTGAGTTTGTAAAAGAGAAGATCGTACTTGGGCGGATTCTTTCCGCTGACGTGCGAATCGATGACATTCGGGTCTCCCGAATTCACGCTTTGATCGAAGTGAAAGAAGATCGAGTGGTCATCACCGATTTGGCCAGCTCTCACGGCACCTACGTTAACGGCAAGAAAGTTGTCGAATCGGCGCTCAAATGGGGCGACACGATTAAACTAGGTTTTGTAGAAATTAGAGTCGCGAAGGGCTCGGGCAACGTGACTCCGCAGCCTTCCTTTGAAGGCCGTCCGATTGCGGATG
>JALHPX010000229.1 GCA_022842225.1 bacterium | reverse complement strand
AGTTTAAAAATAATTTTCTCTCGCTGTTTAGCCACGATCTAAAGACTCCGATTGCAAAGATTCGCGCCATCGTTAGTCGGCTCTTGGGAGAGAATCCGAACCTTCCCGCGGGAGTTCAAGAAGACTTGCGCTCCGTAGACCGCACGAATGATGAACTCGCGCGCCTGATCTCGGACATTTTAAAAGTCACGAAGATGGAATCGATGAATCTCGATCCCGAGCGCGATGTGATTGATCTCAATCGTCTTGTCGAGCGTGCCGTGCAAAGCCTGCGTTTTTTCGCAGAGCAGCAAAAAGTAGAGTTGGTTTTAGACTTGGAGCCGCTGTTTTCCTTCGAAGGGGATCCGCAACTCATTCAAGAAGTGATCACCAACCTCGTCGACAATGCGATCAAGTACACGCGACCGGAAACCAAAGTTGTCATTCGCACGCTCGAAGAAAATGAGCGCGTCTGGGTGCGAGTGAAGGACGAAGGGCCCGGTATATCGACGGAAGAACTGCCACGAGTGACCAGTAAATTCTATCGCGGCAAAGAAGCTCAAGCGAAAACCAAAGGCACTGGTTTGGGTTTGTATCTTTCAAAATATTTTGTCGAATTGCATCGCGGACAACTCCAAATCGAAAGCACACTTGGTGTCGGAACTGAAGTTAGTTTCTGGTTGCCACTCAATTCTTAAAGAACCCTCATTGCCACCAAATTATTTTGCTGTTACCTCTGCAAGTTCACTTGGATGGGAAAAGGGGTTTTATGGGTTTTTGTACGCACTTGTGTCTACGTTGGGCAGTACTGTCTTCATTTTTAGTTGCAGCAATTGGATTTGCCGGACCAACACCAGAGGGAATTAATCCCGGTGAAGTCATCACGCACATTGCTCCGGAGGTCCGCAAAGATCTCTCGCCACAAGAAGAAGAGCGCTTGCGAACGGAAATCGCGCGCTTAGCAAAAGAAGCCTTCACCTACAGCACGGATTCACTCACCTCCCCTGCTGCCGCTCGCGTTGGCGAGGTGGCAAAAGACACAGCTGTATTCTTCTCACATTCCATTCGTCCGGAATCTGAAATTGAAGACTCGCGATTTGAATACGCAGAAGACAATGCCCGTCCTCGTGGCTCGATCTGGTCGATGCTTTTTGGCAGCGGAGCGGCAGAACCCTCCGAGCGCTGGGGCGCGGAACAGTGGGCAGAATTTAAAGCGCATGGCACTGTTAGCTATGCCAGCGCCAACTTCCCCACCTTGCGCCACGTTTTTAAAGTCACAACGATCTTTGGCCGTCATATCCTTTATAAAGGTCTGAACAACATTCTCGTCGACGTGAAAAAGAATTTCCAAACCGGTATCCACGAATTGGTCGTGGTCATCCCCGAATCTCTGTGGCCTAAAGACTATTCGCAAACCTCCAAAAACAGCGTGAAAAAATCTTTCTCTAGCTTTGTGCAGAGCATGCGCGCTGTCTTAAGTCAGGTTTATGGACTAGAGGAGAGCGTTCCTCGCTACTCTGAGAGTGAAGTCGAAGTCTTAGTCGACCAAATCGCGCGGCACGCGATTGTAACTTCGCGTTTGGAAGCTGCCGCACAAGGTGCACTGCTCGGCCAAACCCACAAACCTAACGTCTACCTCTCTGCTCTGAATTTGGCGGCAGAGGCCTGGAATAAAGACGGCGAGCAAGCCGCGGAAAAAGAAGTCTCGGCAAAGCTCGACGTTATCCGCAAAGAGCGAGGTCTGGCACCGGCCACTGAGGCGACTCTGCGCAAGAATGAAATGCAAATTGCCGAGCGTGAATTTACGACCCGCTTTCTTCTGCAAGACGAAGCGCTGCAGAATATTGCCATTCATCAAGGCGCAGACTTGCGCTTGATGGACGAAGAACTAATGGCGGTCGTTGAAAAACGTGTGGCTGAACTCGAGAAAGCCCACGAGCAACGCTGGGAAAAAATCTCGGCCACCGTCAGCTCGCAGATCTATAGCTCTCTCTACTCCCGTTTCCAGTCAGACCCCGATCGCTTGGTGCAAGAAACAGTGGATCAACTCCAAAGACAGAAGCAGGAAAACTTCTTCGAAGTCTTGCTGCAGGACCGCAAACTCGATACCTGTCATCCTCGCGCGCGCGGCATTGCCAAGCTGTTAGTGGAAAAAGGCAAAGCTCGCGAGTTCGTTGCGGAACGCGAACATCAATTCGCCAGCGAGCTGTGGAATCAGCGCGCTGCCGTGGAGGAGGAAGTGAACGCCACTTACCCCATTCGCAGTTTCAGCGAGCAATTCCGTAATGAAAAAGTAGCTGCACTCCTCACCGAGCGCTACCAACGCGATCGCAACACTCGTTATCGTCGAATTGTAGCGGAACTACGGGCGGAAGGTATGCCCAACTCCGCCACGCTGCTCGATGCTACTTTGGACGAATTAGAGACAGTGAGCGACCTGCGAAAGGTCGTGCGCGATCAAAAGATTCCGGCACGTGCCTTTGTGTGGACAATGCCCGCTCTTCAACACGACGAGTGGAGCGTCATCACGGAAGATGGCAAAAGCGAAGTCCGTCCCGTGTTTCAAAATTGGGTTACGACACAAGATCAGTCGTGGCGCTGGGCGGCATTTGCCAACACCACTGAACATGCCTATCGAGCGGCAATTAAAAATCTCTATCACGATCAATTCTTAAACGGACCGGTTGGATTGAAGGCCTGGACTCACCTTGAGCCCTTCCATTATCTGGAAATGTTCAATGCGGAAACCGGTCAAGTGGAGTTCGACGAAACTAAAAAACGCGACACCTGGTTCTCCAACATGCAATCCATCGCCACGATGGGGTCGCAAATTTGGAATGCAAAAGCGCCCGGCATCGTACCGAAGATCATTTGGCGTCCATCATGCTGGGCAGTTGCAACCGCAGCCACTCCTACTCTGATGTTGCTATCCACTTCCGCCCGGCTGGCAGGAAGTGCCGCGGTGTTGCCAACGACGGCAATCGCTGCAGCTTCTGCAAAGATCTGGTCTCCGCTCTATGGCTTGATGTCGATGGGCTCTGACCATCTTGCCTACGATCTGCACGCACCGATTCCTGAGGAGGGGAAACTCGCGTTCAAGGAAGATCCGGATGCGCGTGCATCGTATCTCTCGACGTTAAAATGGCTGGCGCTTGGCGGTACCGGCTTGGGTGCTGCATTTGGCGGTTACACCGACTGGGTGAACTTTGCGACGTCGAGCTGGATCGACTTGGGCCAAAACCTAGGCTTCTTCACCGGAACCGGGTTGGCCGCGGGTTTAGGACTTTCATCCTTAGCCGCGCTCGAAAAGCGCAATGTCGCTCGATTACCCTCGCAAATCTTCTCGGGCGTCACGGCATCGTTTGCGAAGTTAACAGCGGCTATTGCTAAGATCCCCGCCTTGGCGATGAAAACGATTGGCTATAATTGGGGCACTCAGATCGTCGTCAAAGGAGGCTCTGAATGGGCGCGCGATTTCGCGGTCCGTGAGATTTTCCTCAAGACGGTACTAGATAAATTCTTTGTTTGGTTTGGTTCCGAGGGCGTGACCATTCCTGTCAGCAATTGGTTCTTTGCGCACCAACACAAGGGCCCGGGCACCGCTTCGCAGAACTTCCTGGGAATGCAACCTGACTTGGCTCTGGCCTGCTTGTTTGCTCGCTTTGAAAAAATCGATCTCGATAATTGGGTCGCACGGCAAACAGAAGAATCCGCGGGACCACGCCAAAGTTACTTGGAAACCGTTGGCATGACCCAAATTGCAGCAACGGGAACTCGCAGCTTCACCGGCCCGATTGCGGCAGAAATCGAAGAGTTCGAAAAGAAAGCAGAAAAGTATCGCAAGCAAGTGGTCG
Organism: bacterium; assembly: GCA_022842225.1. Lineage (GTDB taxonomy): Bacteria > Bdellovibrionota > FAC87 > UBA2466 > UBA2466 > JALHPX01. The sequence goes on along the minus strand of JALHPX010000229.1, from coordinate 1,741 downwards.
CCGATCGCCAAAAGATGGTCGCACCGCTTACGACTCTGGCAACAGCAGTGAAAGGCAAACTAAGATTCTTTGAAAAAGATCTTCAAGCCATTCGCATCCAGGCAGCCGAGATGGCGAAGATGTTTTTCACCGAACTGGCCGATCCCCAAACCACAGAAGTGCAGAAGACAGCACTTTGGAGCAACGTCGGAGTTGCAACGGGTGACTGGCAAGCGCTTGGCGACAAGCTGCTCGAAGAAATCTTCGGAGTCGGCGTGTTGCAATCGATGGAAGGCGCGGATCAGTCTGCGTACTCAACCTACGAAGGTCCCAAGATCCGCGACATCCTGATGCAAGTGGCAAAGGGCCAAAACGTCGAGCTTCGGTCTACCGTTACCGTACACACGGTTCCGGAAGCGGTGACCAAAGCCACCTCGGCGCTGCCTTTCCATGGCACGGGGGAACTTTGCTCACGCTACATCCTGGCCCAGGCAAAACTGCCTTGGGCGAATGCCGGGCCGGTTGCGGCTGCTACTAAGTAGTTGATGTTGTTAGAGAAGCCCCGGGGACGCTTTAGCGCTCCGGGGCTTTTTTGCACCCGGTTTGCACCCTTACCGCTCCTTTGGTAAGACTCGCCTGTCTGATTCCCAAGAAAGCGACGAACCGTGTACTCCATCCTCATAGTCGATGACGAAGAAGAGCTGAGAAAGCAGCTCGTCAGCACGCTCACAGAGCGCGGCTACGATGTGGATAGTGCTGCCGATGGTTTAGAGGCCGCAGACAAGCTCACGCGCAAATCGTATCCGCTGATACTCTGCGATGTCCGCATGCCGCGCATGGATGGACACCAACTTTTGCTCCATGTCCGAGAGAAAGAATATTCCACTGCCGTCGCACTCATTACCGCTCATGGCAGTATTCAAGACGCGATTGCCGCGATTAAAGACGGCGCGTTTGACTATTTAGAAAAACCAGTCCGTACCGAGGCGCTCATGGCGCTCGTCGAAAAGGCCGAGCGCGCGTACTTGATGCTGCACAAGGTGACATACTCCGCGCCGCAATTACCAGGCGACTCCGAGTGTGTGGGCGAAAGCCGCACCATGAAGCAGGTATACCGGCTGGTCGAGCGCTTGAGCCGAGTGAATACGTCGGTATTGATCCGCGGTGAAAACGGTACGGGAAAAGAACTCGTTGCTCGTGCCATCCACTTTAATAGCCCGCGAAAAGACGGGCCCTTTGTCGCCGTGAATTGCGCGGCGATTCCGGAAAACCTTATCGAGAGCGAACTTTTTGGCCATGAAAAAGGCGCTTTCACCGGTGCAGACCAACGCAAGATTGGCCGCTTCCAATACGCCGCCGGCGGTACCCTGTTCTTAGATGAAATCGGCGACACGAGTTTAGCCACGCAAGTGAAATTGCTGCGCGTATTGCAGGAACATTGTTTTACTCCGATTGGCAGCAATCGGGAAATGCGCACCGATGTCCGCATCATCGCGGCCACCAATCGCGATTTAGAAAAGGCGATTAAGGAAGGCGAGTTCCGCGAAGACCTCTACTACCGCCTCAGCGTCATGCCGATTTTCTTGCCGCCCTTGCGCGAACGCAAAGAAGACATTCCGGCGCTGGTGCACCATTTCATGGAACGCTTTAATCAGGAGCATGGCGCTCAAATTGCTGCCATTGCGCCCGAAGCGCTGAACACCTTAGAAAATTTCCATTGGCCCGGAAATATCCGAGAGCTGGAAAATGCGGTGGAGCATGC
>JALHPX010000228.1 GCA_022842225.1 bacterium | reverse complement strand
ATTTCCACTTGGCGAAGTCTCGCCTGGCGATATGGTTTATAGCTTGGGTAATCCGGGAGCCAGTAAGGCGATGTGGAATCTTTCCTCCGGGACCGTGAGACAGATTCATGATCAGGAGATCAGTTACTCGACCGGACAGAATGTCTCGGCCAATTTTTTAGAGACCCAGGCGCCCATCAACCCCGGGGATAGCGGTGGACCAATTGTAAATGAAAGTGGTGAACTGGTCGGGGTAAACGCCTTATCGAATCCTAGAGGATCCCTTATTTCCGGCGGGATCTCAGCCAGTGAGGTTGAGTCGGTGCTGTCCAGGGCAGAAATCCGAGGCTGGTATATCGCTAAAAGTAAGGAAGTTGGTGCCGGCGTGTACAGTACAATGGTTAACGAGCAGTTCCGATTGGGATCTATCTATTGGGCCAAATATTTTGCGGAGCTTTGGAAGAAACGCTTACTCGATACCGGAGAAGATGCGTCGCGTGCCGAAAATGCAATTCGAGAATGCGAGGGGTTGGAGGCTAAATTTAGAGTCGAGCGGCACGTGCGTTTCGTGAATAAGTGTGATTCGGACGTCAGCATGCTCTTTAACGCGCTTACTCGCGGACTAGACGGCGTAGAAAAATGGCGCCCGAATAAAGAGATGGCGATGCAGAACTTTAAAGTTAAGGCTAAATCCAGCGGTTTCTTAAAGGTAGTGAAAACTGGGGCTGAGCCATTGCCTACCCAACATGCGTATCTAAGTGCGAGTAAACTCTTTTTCAACGCACACTCAATTGATGGCCGTTACCATTGGGATGACCGGACTGTCGATACCGCAAAAGCCGCCAGGGCCGTCGAGGAATCTAATCGGGCGACCTATACATATACATTTAGCTGCGGACGCTAGGCTTGGATGGGGACGGAGCCGGCGAGGAGTTTTGGGATTAGGGGGACGCTTAGTTTTTCGCAGCGGTCGCGGATTGCTGGGTTTTCGAAATGGCTGGTGACTAGGACTGCTCTGTCTTGGATTCCTAGTTTTTCGATCCAGTCTAAGCCGGTGTGTTCTGCGCCAATTAGTTCGTAGTCGAAAAGAAATACCGCCTGTTTGTGGCGGTTGAGATCTAGCCAGCGTTTTGCGTCTGGGCCCGTCTTTAGATGTACCAATTTTGTTCCGCTTTGGTCGCGGGCCGTTTTGAATCTTTCTGCCCAAACTCCGTGCATCGAATCGTCGTCATCTAGGATCACCACGTGATCCGATTTCGCGATATCTATCTTCGGCAAGAACCATCCTGGCATCGCCGCGCGGGGAATTTCCAAGGTCACCGTGGTGCCGCGGCCGAATTGCGAGTCGAAAGTGAGTTTGCCCTGCCACTTTTCGGCGTTTTCTAATGCTTCGTGCAGGCCTAATCCCGTGTGGCCGCTTTTGCCGAAACTGAAGCCGCGTTTGCCCAGAGCCGGAATCAGATCCATCGGGATTCCTACTCCATTGTCTTTGATCGCTATGTAAATCTTTGAATCTGTCGCCGATAAGTCCATGCTTACCGTGCCCGGGGTTGCTAACGCTTCCACCGCGTTGTCGATTAGTTCGCCAAGCGTGTTTTTCAATTCGATTCCATCTACCGCTGCAAAGGCGCCGTAAGAGCTTGGCGCTAAGTTGCCGTAGATTTCTACGCCCGATTGGCTTCTGTACTGCGTGCGTTTTGCCGAGAGCACCGATTCAATCAGCGTCGGCATCAGCACCGCGCCCGTTGCCGCGCCCTCTGCTCCCGCCGAGGGTGCCGATGGGCGCAGTAAGTCACCCTGATTGGTCGATAAATCATTGGTGATGTCGCGGATGCGGTTTACTGCCGTCCGCAATAAATTTTTCGTTTCTTCCGGCATTTCTTTTGCCGAGTCGGTGATGACACTCAATAACGTCAGCGGGCTCTTGATATCGTGGGCTACTTGGCGCGCCATTTTTGAAATAGCTGCACGTTCGCGTTTGCTCGTCTCTTCTAACGTCTGCTTTTCTGCTTCCGCTTCTTTTTCTAATAAGCGCTCCGCCAAAAAGTCTCGGCACTCTTGGCTCGGCCAGTACATTGCATCCGCATCCGTCGTTAAAAAGCGCAGCACGCGCTTTGCTTTGCGGAAACGGTGAATATTGAAATAACTCAGCGCCCGCAGCGCGAATCCGGCCGCAAACAGCCAGCAATACACTCGCGAGCGTTCTTCTCGAAAAACTAATACCGTCTCTATTCGATCTAATTCTTGTTCGTACCACGAAGGGGAGCCGTACTCTTTCAACAGTGCTCTTCCGTCGGATAACGCCTGGCGCGCCGTGCGGAATTCCGCCAAATTCAAATACGTTGCTGCCGCAAATCGTTGGTAGATCAAATTATCCAACGCGTTCGCGTTGCGCTCCGCCACTGATCGCGATCGTTGCAGGAACTCGCGTGCTTCTTCTGGGCGTCCTTCCATTGCCAGCAACGCCGCCTTCGCACCGTAAATCTGAATGTGGTTTCTGCTTTCCTTCAACGCCACCGAAATCGCCAAGCAGCGATCCACCTCGCGGTGCGCTTCACTCGGGCCGTGCTCCGAAAACGACGCATTTAATCGACTGGCGGAGCAAATAATTTTCAAGAAAGGCGGTGCGGTAGGGAAATATTTCTCAAATCGATCGTAGGCTTCAAAACAATCCGATGCCCGCGACGACATCTGCAGCACCACGCACCAAAACACATATAAGTCCTGCATCACTAGCGCTTCATCAGCCGCGTCGCATTCCTTCATCGTCCGGCGCATCGAACTCAGTCCACAAAACGGGTGGCCCTTAAACGCTAGAGAGAAGCTTAAGAATCCTCTGGATCGGAAGATTTCCGCGGGCGTTTCTGCCAGGAAATACGTCAGCAAATTGTATTGGAGCGCTAAATTAATATTGTGCCAGTACAAACCCCATAACGCTCCGTAAGCCGCATCCCACGTCGCTTCCGGCCGGAGAAACCTCATGGCTACCCTGCGGCCCAATGCCCGAAACCCCCGCTCTAGAAAACTCAGTCCCAACGCCGAGAGCCCACACACCACGTACGCCACCGGCACCGTCACAAACCGGCTTACCCGCGGGCAGCCGACGTGCTTTTCCATCTCGCGCGCCAGCTCGTGGGCTTCTTGATAGCGGCTCTGATGGACCAAAAGCAGGATAAGGTGGGATCTTAGAGCGATTTCTTCCCTTAGCTCACAAGGCACCCGCAGGTGGTCGCGCAGCACTTCGGCCGCGCCCGCGAAGTCGCCGGCCGCCGCTTTCTCCTCAATGCTGGTTTTCCAAACCCATTGGCTCATGTTTCAGTCCTGAATCAGTCTCAGAAATGTAATCTTAGAATTGAGACACGGCGCATCCTGGAGTAAGAAAATACTCCATGAAACTCCTTCAAGACGCTCTCACTCAGCCTCGAACCGTCTCCCTGTCTCTTCATGAGAGCAATTTCGATGCCTATGGACACGTTAGTGCGCCGGTCTATACAGACTTGGTTCAGACGGCCGTTATCGACGCATTAAGAGCGATTGATCCGGAGTCAAAACCCGGTAAACAACATCGATTCTCTGTTCTTTCACTCGCCGTCCGCTTTCGGGTCCCTATTCCCATCAATACACCCTCTGCCGACGTGACTTTGTCACTGGCGGCCGAGCAAAAAAGTGCCGATAGCACGACCCTCGAATTTAAGGTCACTGGCCGCCTGCCCTGCGCCATGGGCACCATGACGATTTCCGAGCAGCCTGCAAATATCGTCGATAAACCGGAAGAGCCGCGCCTTACCCGCGAGGGCATGCCCAAGATTTACGCATGGGACCTCCCCGTCTTGCACAACGACCGCAATCCCTTTTGCGAGTTAAGTGCCACGCGGTTGCTTGACAACCTCTTCACCGCTCGGTGGTTTGCCTTGAAAAAAATTGCCAATGAAACAGCCGACGACTGGATCCGGCGGGGGTTTGCCTTCTATCTGCTCGATTTTGACGCCGAGTTTTTACAACCCATCACCCAAGTCGATACCTACCGCTATTCCACGTGGGTGAGAGAAGTCGCGGACGACGGCCGCCTGCTCGATATCCCCTTCCACGTCACCGACTCCGCCAGCGGCCAAACGCTCTTCACCCGAGGCACTTTGCGCTTTGCCATTATGGATATTTCCAACCCCGCCCGCCCCCGGCGCGTACCAATGCCTCCCTATGGCGACGGCCACTATTTCCACTCGGGTACGGCCCCAGCAATTTGGCCTCAAGCCCAGGCAAATTAGCCTCAACCGGGCTGGAAACGCTTTCGTTGACTTGATTGATGAGTCGGATACTTTAGCCTCTCGCTAGGCCTAGATGGTCTATTGAGAAATCTTCTAGAGGTTTCGTTGTCAGACGGACGGAAAAAAGTTTCCACAACCGTTTACATCACTCAGGAACAGAGCATGCGTCTGAAGGATCTCCACGAGTTAACCCGAGTGCCAGTAGCGGAATATGTTAGGGAAGGCATCGATATGGTGCTCGAACGGTATAAGCACATCGTGCCCGGATACCGACCCAAGCCGTCTGAGGACCGTGAAAATCGTAGGCCCTACCCTCTAGAAGTTAAAGAAGACAACGACGGTTCCGCCGTCCCATCGGAGATTTAAGCCCCTTGACCGACCCCTCGATGATTCGAAATTTCAGCATTATTGCCCATATTGATCATGGGAAATCCACTCTTGCCGATCGGTTGATGCAGGAAACGGGCGCTATTACTCCGCGCGAGATGAAAGAGCAGTTTCTCGACCAGCTCTCGATTGAACGCGAGCGCGGTATCACCATCAAAGCGCAAACAGCGCGGCTGAATTTCAGAGCGAAAGATGGAAAGGACTATGTCCTCAATCTCATCGACACCCCGGGACACGTCGACTTTGTTTACGAAGTCTCGCGCAGCTTGCAAGCGTGCGAAGGCGCCATTCTCGTCGTCGATGCATCGCAAGGCGTGGAAGCGCAGACGTTGGCCAATGTGCACTTGGCTATCGACAATAATTTAGAGCTTGTTCCTGTATTAAACAAAATCGATTTGCCGGGCGCGGATGTGGAAAAAACGCGCAAAGAAATCGAAGACGTCATCGGCATTCCCGCCGATAAAGCGATCCCCATCAGCGCTAAAGAGGGCATCAATATTCGCGATGTGCTCGAAGCCGTCTGTGCAACTTTGCCGGCCCCCAAGGGCGATGCCAATGCGCCGTTGCAGGGCTTAATCTTCGATGCGTGGTTTGACGAGTATCAAGGCGTTATCTTCTTGATGCGGATCATGCACGGCACCGTTCACAAGGGAAATAAGATCCGCATGATGCACACCCGTACCGAGTACGAAGTGCAGCACCTTGGGGTCTTCACTCCTCACGGCACGATGGTTGATTCGCTCTCCGTCGGAGAAGTGGGCTATGTCATCGCCAACGTGAAGATTCTTCGCGATATCAAAATTGGCGACACCGTGACGTTGGCAAATAACCCTGCCGAAAAAGTTTTGCCGGGCTTTAAAGAAGTAAAGCCCATGGTGTTTTGCGGCGTATATCCCATCGAGACCGATGATTACGCCAACCTCCGCGACGCTCTGGAAAAGCTCAAGCTCAACGACTCTGCCTTCACC
>JALHPX010000227.1 GCA_022842225.1 bacterium | reverse complement strand
AAAGTATTTCTTAATCCTTTCGCTTACTTTTGGGACAACCCCTGCGAGTGCCGCCCTCGACGTCAAACACGCGATAAAAGTATTCCTATGGGCCTGTATGAACAGGGGAATTTCGCGAGGGCAGCAGTCGGGTTACGAGAATGATCGAGCAGTGCTCGCAGCCATTGGGATTAGCAAGACAGACGGCACGTCCAGCTATTACGATTCCTCCCCCTGGCATGCTACGTACCCGTTTTTAATGGCACGCAATAAAGGCGAATACCAATTGAGCGTCGACGATCGAATTTATGCTGAAGGGGTACGCTTTGACGGCTTAGATACGTTGAATACCGCTCGCAACCAACCGATGGTTCCCGTTCAAACCTCGGGCGGAGCCTATATCGTATTGAGCTCTAGAAAACCGGCTCCGCTGTGGTCGGGATATCTCGAGTACTACTGCGTGTTCGCGGATCGGGAGAGAGCAGACGAATTCATTCGTACGCACCGGTTTGTCGTCGAACAAAGGTAGTTCAGCTATCGGCTCCGCTGCAAGATCTCTGGAAGAAAAATATAGAAATCCCAACCTCGCTTCTCCCGTTGCTCCTGGGGAGCCTCTATCAGAGCCTTTTGCTTTAATTCCGCTGCTTTCGCCACGGCGAGAAAATCTTTTCGGGAAAGGACACTAAAGCTTTTGGCGCTGGTCCCTTTATCCAGGTGAGAGGGGATGGCCCAGGATCGAACATGGTTACTTCCGGCCAAAACAATCATTCTTGCCTTGGGATCGGCTTTGAGCACACTCATGATATTGCCTGCCATGCGCTCGTCCCGTCGATCGGGTGTTTCAGCTAACTTCGAAAACTCCGGGAAGGAAATGTCCAGCGGAATGATCTGTATTGCATTCTCCCGCGCTGCTTCGATCAGCTCGAAATAGGACTCCGGTTCCCAGTGCCATTGCTGTTTCAATTTGGACAGAATCGCTTGCCCGCCCTCGCCGGTTTCGAAATAACTCCTGAGTAGTTCGGTATTGTCGTCGCCAAGAGCCTCCAGCCCCATATGGGTAATACCTTTAGCCCGAAAAGATTTCATTGCGACTATGAGTTCAGCGCGGGTTTCGTTGTCTATGTGGGCCTCGCCGAAGAGCAATACGCGCTCGGATCCTGATGCAACCAAATCCCATTGGAGCGGCGTGTGGCTCGCTGCGAAGTGAACGACAAGAGACTTCGATTCCTCCGTGGTAAGGGGATCGGTAATGATTGCACGAGAAGTGTGCGCAACGAGCAAAAGTCCAATGACTGCGAATTTTAAAAGCACCGTTTATCCCCGACGGTAATTATCCGACATCGTGTATTTCGATGCAAAGAAACCAAAAGCCGCTGCAGCGACTATTGCAAAACCCGCGAAAAAGAACATCTGAAAACTCACTACCTGCAATCCCGCACCCGTGATCATTTGAGTAACTTTCTCGTTACGAACCGTCCAATTGGACAGAAGCACCCACAAATTTCCGACGGTCACGCTTAAAGTCCAGAAAGCCATAATGGCACCCTTCATGGAAAGCGGTGCCTGGCTGTAGGCGAACTCCAAACCGGTGGCAGAGACAAGTACTTCGCCTAACGTCAGGAAAATATAAGGGAGAATCTGCCAAGTAATCGATACCGACGCCCCGCCTTCGATCGCCAGTTGGAGAGAACCCGCAATAATCCAAGAGAATCCAGCAATCGCGATCCCGGCGGTCATCCGCCTTAAAGCAGTCGCTTCATATCCAAAACGCTTTAAAGCCGGATAAAGAACCGCGTTGTTAAACGGAATCAAAAGCATGACGAGCAACGGATTAAGAGCTTGCATCTGAGAAGGCTGAAACCAACTCGGCTTGGTCATCGCCCCCGCCTGCAAAACCCAAGTCGATGCTTTTTGATCAAAGAGCGACCAAAATGGAGTCACCAAGAAAAACAGCACCAATATTCGCAGGACATTTCTTACCCCTTCCACCGCTTCTGGTGAATGTTTGGCAAGAGCTCGATCCAGCTGCAAACGTGCGCCCGCCCCTACAAACCCAATGGCCAGAACGAGTGCGAGACACCACCACAGCGTCACTCCGAGCCATGGAGTGGAATGAGAAAGCATGCGCGCTAAATCCGCAACCCCAAGCGCAAGACAAACACTTGCCAGCGAGGCGCCCAACATCGCAACAGTGAGCCCTGGCCGACCAGCGCCGCCGCTCCCAGGTGCCAATAGGGCGGATTTCAGCACTGCCAAAAACGAGTCCGGATGGGCCGGTGTAGGAGGCAGGTTTACATAGTCTTTGCGCGCATACCAAAAAATCAGCGTAGCAATGAACATCAAGACGCCCGGAATACCGAAGGCTACGGATGGTCCGTAGTTCCTGAGAAAGATCGGCATCAAGAGGCTGGCGAAAAAGGAACCGAAATTGATAATCCAATAGAACGCATCAAAGGCGACTTTTCCGATGGATTTGTTCGTTTGGTCGAGTTGATCTCCAACGTAAGCAGAGACCAAGGGCTTGATTCCGCCCGACCCCAACGCAATCAAAAACAACCCGGTAAAAAAACCGGTGCGGTTACTCTCAAAGAAAGCCAAGCAAGCATGCCCCGCGCAATAGACTAAACTGAGATACAAAATTGTCCGGTATTTTCCCAAAAACCGATCCGATAGCCACCCTCCAAGTAAGGGGAAAAAGTAAACTCCTAGGACAAAGGTGTGGAAAACATCCTTCGCTGCCCCTTGGCGATCTGCTTCCGAAAGATACTGTGAGGCGGTAAAAAGTAGCGACGACGACACAAGAAATTGCGTCAGGATATTGCGCATCCCGTAGAAGGAAAAACGCTCACAACCCTCGTTACCGATGATGAAATAAATTTGCCGGGGCAATCGGGGCTTAACGTTCGAAACTTGTTCTAGCTTTGTCATTTGCGGTGGAGTTTACGAGCAGTTGACAAAAAATGTAAGGTTTTTGCTTTCACGTCTCGGGGGTATTCTCAATTAAGACTAAACTTGAGAAGGGACTCACCATGACCGAGACTGAACAGGCCTCCCAGTACCCACCGGGATGGTGGATTGTCGCTCTCTCTCGTGAAGTCCATAGCCAAAAACCTTTAGGTATCAAGCGCTTCGGAAAGAATCTCGTTTTTTGGCGATCAGAGGGAAACAAGGTTCACGCCCTAGACGATTTATGTCCCCATCGCTCTGTGAAGCTAAGCCTGGGGCGAGTTCGCGATAATTGTCTGGAGTGCCCTTTCCACGGATTTCGCTTTTCGCCCGACGGCAATTGCGCCTTGATTCCCGAAACAGGCAAACCGGCGCCCGGTATTGCGGTCCCTAGCTACGCCGTCGAAGAACGCGACGGCTATATCTGGCTTTGGTGGCCTGGCTCTAACGGGCAAACCGGGCGAGTTGGCGAGCCCGCACTTTTTGAGGAAGTAACAGCCCAAACAATGAGCTGGTGGGACGATGCTGTGGACCAAGGTTGCCATGCAACACGAGCGATCGAGAACCAACTGGATACCGCTCATTTAGCTTTTGTTCACGCGACAACTATTGGACGCGGCTCAAATCCAAAAGAGAGAAAGCGGGTGGTTGCGAAAGAAATGGAGATAAAGATTGAACTCGGGAACGTTCCCGAAGCTATCCCCTACATTCGTTTGTGCCTGCCGAACTATTGGATCAATGTCATTCACCCGAGATTTATGGCGACGATCGCGTTTGCTCCTGTTGATGAGGGGCGTGTTCGTTTGTACATGCGCACCTACCAGCGCTTTATCGTTTTTCCTATCATCGGACGTTTAATTACGTGGGTACTAAATGTCGTCAATCGGGTGATTCTCAATCAGGACACGCGAGTGGTGGAGTCGCATCCCGTTGGTACAGCATTCGCCGGGTTGGAAATGAAAGAGCAGCTCGTGGGAAGCGATCTGGCCATCCGCGAATTTAGGAAATGGTGGGCGAACGAATTGCAGAAAGCCAGTAGCAAGGAAGAATAATCTGTCAAAACAGCATCATCACACCGCTGATTAGAATCAAAATGGAAACGACCTTCTCGAACTGCCGCTGATTGATTCGACCCAACAAAATCTGTCCCGCCTTTACCCCGCCGTAGGAAGCGATGGCCAGCAAGGGAACATAGAACCACTCGCTCCAACTCATAAACCCGTTCGCCAAGTAAATTGCGGTGCGCAGGAGATCTCCCCCCATATCGATGGCGGATGAAACAACCACAAAGCCACTCTTGGGCATTCCAATCGCCGATAGCGCAACACCCCGAATGGCCCCACCCGTGCCGATAAATCCCGTCGACAAACCCGAGATCGCGGAAAGCGGGACGGCTACCCACCGCGGAAACCGCACAGGCCGATCCAAGGTAAAAAGCGAAAACACAGCGTAGGCGATCAAAAACACACCAAGCACCGGCTGCACATTTTTGGTTCCATACCGCGCGACGAGCAACGCACCCATGCCGGTAAAGATGAAGAAGGGAATAGAAAGGAGAAAGAACACTTTCCAATCGAAATGCTTTCTAAAGAGGACAATCTTAGTGAAGTTGCCGAAGCAATGGAGAATCCCCGTCAAAGCCAAGACAAACTGAGCGCGTTCAAAAAGCAGAGCTGAGGGGACAAAGAACGTGGAGGATCCAAAACCGCTGATTGTGCCTAACAATTCAGAAGCAAAAGCAACTATGGCAAGCGCGAGGTCATGTAACTGCATTCGTTCAGTATACCCCAGATGGGAAAGCGACCGGTCAGTAGAACATTGGCGTTGACGAGCTCAGGTCGGTTCGGCAGCTTTAATCGTCGACACAGAAAACCAAATGGAAAATCGAACGATGAAAAATCTCTACCTCTTCACCCTCGGCAGTGCGCTAGTCATCTCAATGGCTGCCTTTGCGCAATCACCCTCACCCAGCGAACCGAAGGTGCTTTCTGACGGTGCGGGGGCTAAATTTCGACGCGTCGAGAATACCCATGGGACTCGTTACATCGAGATCTTCCTGGCGGCCCGGGATGGAAAAGCCGGTAAAATCGTCGCCGCTTGTTACAACACGATGTTCACTTCCCGCGGCATTCCCCCGTCGCGCGACACGGCGCCACAGAAGAACGTCGAAGGACTCAACTTTGGCAAACTGAAACAAGAATTCGGCGTTCTCAATGCGTCATTGAATGGCCCCAAAATCTGGACGCCCGACTGGAGCGAGTTCGATGCAGGTGTCGAACGAGAATTTAACGGCATGTTAGCGACCTGGGTTGCTCAATTGAATATGGGAGACGGCGCACAAAGCGTGGAAAAAACGGCCCCGTACAAACCAAACACCATTGGGCGGAAGAGCCGGCTGGGTTGGAAAAAGGGCACCCAAGTGGCGCTGCTCGACGATTCTGAAGGAAATACGTGGATACTGAAGGGGTTCCAGCTGGGTCTCAAACCGCAGCACGACTACAAAACTTTCCTAACCGTTGGGGCAAGTCATTTAGTGAAACTCCCATCCGGCTGGAAGTTTCGTTCGAAGACGCTGGAACAAGACCTAATAGAAACTCCAGAAAATGGAGTGGCCACTATCATGTCGGACGAACTGTTTAATGTTTATGACAAGACCGGCCCGGGCATGACGAATTACAAACCGTAGTAGTTGTCTCCGGAACCAAC
>JALHPX010000226.1:4814-5650 GCA_022842225.1 bacterium | reverse complement strand
TGGGATCAACCTTGGATAGCTTCTCGACGTCATCCCCCCAGAACTCGATGCGATAAGCGGTGCTCTCTTCGAAGGAAGGGAAAATTTCAATCACGTCGCCGCGGGCGCGAAAGGTGCCACGGTGAAAATCGACGTCATTGCGCTCGTACTGAATTTCCACCAAGTGCAGCAGCAATTCATCGCGGCGGTAATGCATGCCCTTTTCCAAATGGATCAACATCTCTCGATACACTTCGGGAGATCCCAAACCGTAGATGCAGGAGACGCTGGCTACGATCAGTACGTCTTTGCGCGAGAGCAGGCTGCGAGTGGCGGAGTGGCGCATCTGATCGATCTGATCATTGATGGAAGAATCTTTCTCGATGAACGTGTCCGACGCCGGCAAGTAAGCTTCCGGCTGATAATAATCGTAATAGCTCACGAAATACTCGACGGCATTCTCGGGGAAGAGGGCCTTAAATTCGGAGTAAAGCTGGGCGGCCAGCGTTTTATTCGGAGCCAAAATCAGAGCAGGGCGGTTGAGGCGGTTGATGACATTGGCCATCGTGAAAGTTTTTCCGCTACCCGTAACCCCAAGTAACACGGCACTTTTTCGGCCTTTTTGGAACTCAGATACGATTTTTTCGATGGCTGCGGGTTGATCGCCCCGGGGCTGAAATTCGCTCACTAACTTGAAATCGGGCATGGGCCAACAGTATACCCAAGGGAAATGATTTCCCAACACGATTCTCTGGTCGCGCTTTGTACCCCCGTTGCCATTCTGGGCTACGGCAATCAGGGACGTGCGCAGGCTTTAAATCTCCGCGACAGCGGAATCGAAGTCGTGGTGGGCGCTC
>JALHPX010000226.1:0-4804 GCA_022842225.1 bacterium | reverse complement strand
GTTTAGAGGAGGCGGTGCAACGCTCGGAAGTCGTGATGCTCCTTCTGCCTGACACCGAGATTCCCAAGGTCTACCAATCGCTGCTCCCGTTATTGCCCGGCAAAACCGTTGGATTTGCGCACGGCTTTGCGTTTCATTTTGGTTTTTTAGAGCGACTGGCTCGCTGCGAATATTTCTTGGTCGGCCCTAAGGGCGCGGGCGCGATTTTGCGCGCGCGCTACGAATCGGGCGAAGGCTTACCTGGTATTTATGCGGTGGCTGAAAATGCGCGCCCGGAAACAATTGAATTGGCGAAGGCCTACGCAGCAGCCATTGGTTGCGCCACTCGTTATTTGAAGCAGACCACTTTCCAAGAAGAAACCGAATCCGATCTATTTGGCGAGCAAGTCGTCTTGTGCGGCGGCATTCCCCTTTTGATGCAGGAAGCCTTCGAAGTTCTCGTCGAAAACGGCCACGATCCCGAGATGGCATTTTTAGAAACTTGTTTTGAAGCCAAACTTATCGTCGAATTGTGGATGAAGCACGGTCCGGCGGGAATGACTCAGAAGATCAGCCCCACCGCGTTCTACGGCGGCCTCACTCGCGGCCGCGAAATCTTGGGCTCCGACAGCAAGGCGCGGATGCAGAAAATCTTCACCCAAATTCGCAACGGCGAATTCGCCAAAGAGTGGATGAAAGAGGGCTCAGCCGGCGCCCCCTCTCTAAAATCAGCCTACTCGTCGTCAAAATCCTCCCAACTCCAATCCACCTACGACCGCCTCAAAAAATCCGTAATCGACTAAAACCTCCGAAAAGTAGATGGGCACCTTTTAGGGGTTTGTTACAATGAGGGGATGCGAATACTACTTTGTGGGCTTTTACTGACTCTTTCGATGCAGCAGGCCGTAGCTGGGTTTGTGTTGAAGCAAAGTGGGACGTCGATTCTTTATCAGGCCGATGAAGAAGGTCCGGTTTACAAAGTCGGCGATGCGATTTGTTTTTATGAGCAAGCCCGCAAAGTCGCTTGCGGTAAGGTAGGCAAGACTTCCGGACAAAAGTTAATCGTCAAAATTTCGGGGCGCTCCAAGGGTTTCAATTTTTACCAAGGGCAGGAGCTTGACGCGAAGGGTCGCGCTGGCGGCGCTTCGGGTGGGGCAGCTGGATCGGACGAAGGGTCTGAATCATCTGATTCGTCTGGTTCGCATGACGTCTTTGATATTAGTTTAGGCGGGGTCGCCGGCACGACATTCTTCTTCCCGCTTGCGAACTTTCAGCTCGCTTTGGGAAACAATTTTTCGCTAGGCGTTGTTCCGATTTGGGTGCCGTCGGGCACGGGTGGCGCCACATTCACTGCGATGGGCGGCGAATTAAATTTTAATTTCTATTTCTCGCGCGTATTTGACCACTTCTCCATCCAACTGGGCGGTGGCGTGATGACGATTACCGTGAGCAATCCATCTGGAACTTTGTCGGAATCGATTCTGGCGATCTTTGGTACCGCTTCACTGCAATACCGCCTGGCACTCGCTAGTAAACTGGATTTTGGCTTGGGCGCTGGTGGCATGTACGTCAGCGGGACGTTGAATAACTTTACGATTGGACTATCGGGCATTCTCCCGATGGGACAGGCGTTTCTCGCCTACTCTTTTTAATAGTCAGTTATGGCCTGGATTCTGGGAGTTTCTTCGCGCGCCATTCGCGGATACCGCCCGCCATGGACAGGATGTTTTTATATCCCATCCTTAAGAGCATCTCGCCTGCAAGCGCCGAGCGGAAGCCTCCGCCGCAATACAAAACGATCTCGGAATTCTTATCGGGAATTTTAGTCTCGATATCGCGCTCGATGACACCTTTACCGATATGCTCTGCGCGCGCGGCATAGCCTTCTTGCCATTCGCTATCTTCGCGGACATCGACAAAATGAAAGGCATGTCCGGTATCGAGCCATTTCTGCACCTGCTCGACTGAAACTTCTTCGACTTGTTTTTTTGCGTCCTCGACGACTTTTAAGAAACCGGGATTGTGACTCATCTTAATTCTCCGGCGCCAACATACTCATTCTCTCCGGCAGGCTCAATCTCCATTTGTACTTTGAGATGGCAAAGCTCTTCGTACTTAGCGATGCCGTCAGGCACCCCGCCTAAGTAGACTTGGCGCCCCTGATCCAAAACCAAGACCCGGTTGCAGACTTCGCGAATCTCATCGGGTGAGTGACTGACAAATACCACAGCTCCCGAGAGAGCAATGATGTGGTTAAACCGCTCGGCGATTCGTTTTTGAAACCCTCGATCAGCCCCCTGAAAAACTTCATCTAGAACCAAAATATCACTTGGTGCCGAGGATAGAATGCTGAGTCCCAACCGCGTCTGCATGCCGTACGAATAAGTCTTAAAGGGCGCATCGAGATAAGCGCCCAGGCCCGAGAATTCCAGCGCTTCTTCCACCATAAAGCGTTTCTTTTTTTTATCCAGATGTGGGTAGAGAAAATCGCCGAGAAAATGCCCGTTTTCTCGCCCCGTCAGCTCCGCCTGTACTGCTAACTGCGTTTCAAAAATCGCGCGGATGCTGCCAAAGGTTCGCACACTTCCTTCGTCATAGGGCATGAGCTTAGCGATGCAGCGGCAGAGGGTACTTTTCCCAGCTCCATTGGCTCCCAAAACGGCCAGCCGATCTCCGGCTCGCAAGGTAAGTGAAATTCCCTGCAGAACCGGCACGGGCTGCGTTTGATGCGTTTTTTGAAATCGAAAGAACGCAACAAAGCTGTCTCGAAAAGTTCGATAGCGATACAGATCGAGCTGGCGATGCACGCCTAAATCGACGATTTCCGCCAACACCCGATTGGACCGGTTTTCAGAGGCTGCGGACGATTTCATCACGTTTGGATTCTCCATAGCGAATGGCGATGGCTGCTGATACCAGAGCAAGTCCGCTCGCAATGAGCATCGAAGTTTTGAATTTTGCCATGTCAGGCTGGAAGAGTGCATGACGAAACGGTTCTAAGAAATGGTGCACCGGATTCAACGTCACAAGCCAAGAGAGTTCGGCCGGGACTAAATGGGCAGGATAAAAAATCGGAGTGATGAAGAACCCAACTTGCAGCCCCAGCGAAAGAATAAAACGCGTATCGCGGAAGAAAACCTGCAAAACCGAGAAAATCCAACACCACGAAATCGTGAACACCAGGAGCGGCAGCAAAGCAAGTGGCAAGAGGACCAACCCTTCCACTACGTCCGCATTGGTCGCGGTAAGAAAAAACAGAAGAAAAAACGCGGCGGAGAATCCCACCAGGCAATCAAAGACCTGCGCAATGATGTAAACACTCGGGTGCGCGGGCAGCGACCGAATCCAGCGGCTGTAATCGATAAGTTGGGGGGTGCACATTTCCAGTGATTGGCTGAAGAAATGCCAGGGCAAAAGCCCCGTCACCAGGTATAGAGCGTAATTCTCGGTGGGCACGCGCAAGATGTAGTGAAAAACCACTATCTGGGCCGCAAACCGAATAATCGGGTTGAGAGTAACCCAAGCAAATCCCGCCAGGGTCCTTCTGTAGCGCGCCTTTAGAAGCGAATGCGTGAGCAAGAAAGATTGCCTTACTAACATCGAAAGAGAATGGGATTCCGTCACGCTCACAAAGTGTACTGCAGGTCTGTTGATACAGCGCGATGCACCGTTGCATAAATGCGCAGGCTGGCTCGGCCTTTCATTGACTAGGCCGCCGCAGGTTTCGATAATCCGAAAGAAGAATACGGGTGGGGAAATTGAAATCTATTTCGGGCTTCTGGCATCGCCCTTTACGCGGCTACACAAAAGCTCTCTTTATCGCATACTACTTGGCCGTCCCCTTTTACGTACTGTGGTTAGCGACTTACTTCATGAACTGGGATTACCCAGTGACGGCTGCCGCATTTGTATTTTCTGAAGCTGCGATCATTTCAATCTTTGTCATCTTGATGACGATTTGTTGGCGACCCAAGGTGCGCCTGATTCCGCCTGCGCGGCCGGATCTATCGGTGGATGTTTTCATCACCACTTACAACGAAGACCTGGAAGTTTTGCGACCGAGCATTCGCCACTGCCTGGCGATGGACTATCCGCACGAAACGTATGTGCTGGACGACGGCTGCCGACCCGAGGTCAAGGAGCTCGCGGAGTCGATGGGAGCCAAGTACATCGGCCGCGTCAGCCGTGAACACGCCAAAGCCGGCAACCTCAACAATGCGATGAAGTACACGCAGGGAGATTTCATCGCGCTATTTGATGCCGATGGGATTCCCAAAAAGAATTTTCTGACGGAACTGCTCGGTCATTTTGAGGACCACAAGTGCGCCATCGTTCAGGCGAACCAGATGATCTACAACTTCGATAGCTTTCAGCATTCGCCCTATGTGCAACGAGATAAATTCTGGAATGAGCAGTCGATTTTTTGGGACATCATTCAATCGGGCAAAGACAATCTCAATGGCCTGACCTGGTGTGGAAGCGGGTCGATGTTGCGACGAGCAGCAATCGAAGACGTTGGCGGCGTAGCGGTGGATACGGTGACGGAAGATTTTCACACGTCGATTCGCCTGCAGGCCAAAGGCTGGAAAGTGGTGTACCACCCGGCCATCCTCTCCTACAGCTTAGGGCCTCGTGATTACGAATCATTCATGGGCCAGCGCAATCGCTGGAGCATCGGAATTCTACAGACGCTAAAGAAAGAATTCAAAACGCTACTCGGTCCAAGCCGGTTGGATTTTTTTCAGCGCATCTGTGCCTTCTCCGCGATCAGTTACATCATGGAATCGTCGGTAAAAGTGCTGACGTTTATTTTGCCCGGAATGAT
>JALHPX010000225.1 GCA_022842225.1 bacterium | reverse complement strand
AACTGCTGCTATCCGCGAACGGATGCAAAACCGGCTACAGCTATTGGCGCTACAGGCACCTCTAGACGCGCAGCGTCTAGAGCTTGAAGTTGCCCTTTTTGCCGATAAGGCGGATGTGAGCGAGGAGCTCCAGCGTCTAGATGCCCACCTGGAAAGCTATCTCAAGCTAGTAGCTTCCAAAACTCCCTCAGGCCGGAAACTCGAGTTCTTGACCCAGGAATTGCACCGTGAGGTAAATACCCTTGCATCTAAATCAGCCTCCCTGGAATTAACGCAAGCCAGCGTTGATGCCCGAGCGCGGATCGAGAAGCTAAGGGAGCAGATACAAAATGTCGAATAAACATAGAGGGATATTGGCGAATGCCCCCTCGGGAACGCTTTCAAGGCCCAGAGCACTCAACGTAGGCCACGGAAATTTTTTGGTTACGGATCGAATCGTCGCTATTTTGGAGTCGGGCTCTCTGCCGATGAAGCGCTTGCGCGAGAGAAGTTTGGAACTAAATCGATTGGTCGACGCCACAGCGGGGAGAAAAACTCGCTCGTTAGTTGTCCTCGATTCGGAGCACGTGATTTTATCAGCACTTGCTCCGCAGACGCTTTTTGAACGCTTGCAAGAAATCCCGATGGGGCATCCCAGTCTGCTCGAGCAGGTGCAGGAAAGTGAACTGGTATCTTAAGTGGCGAAGAAATTAAAAAAGAGGCCTCCCAAGTCTGCTGCCAAGTCTAAGAAAAAGACTGTGGCCAAACGCCGGCCAGCCTCCGCAAAAAAAACCAGCAAAAAACCAGCGCCAAAAAAGTCGACCACTAAAAGCCACTCTGCCCGCCTGATTGTTCTTTCTGCGCCAAGCGGTGCTGGCAAGAGCACGATTTGCCAACGCCTGGTTGCAGAATTCCCGCAGATTCGCCTGAGTATTTCCACCACCACCCGGCCCAGGCGCCCGGCCGAAACGGACGGCGTGCATTACCATTTTGTTAGCCAGCAAGTTTTCGAGCAAAAAATCACGCGGAACGAATTTGCCGAATGGGCCGAAGTCCATGGCAACCGCTACGGCACAGCCGTTGCGACGATTGAAGGCTTTCTAAAGCAGGGCAAACACGTTCTTTTCGACATTGATGTCCAAGGTGCCATGAACTTACGCAAGCGCTATGGCAAGCGCACGCTTTTGATTTTCATACTGCCACCGTCGATGGAAGAGCTCCGCAGTCGCCTCGAGGGCCGCAAAAGCGACAGCCCCGCAGTCATTGAAAAGCGCATGCAGAATGCCTACAGTGAAGTCGGATGGAGCAAAACGTTCGACCATCAAATCACCAACGACAATCTCGAAAGAGCCTACGCCGAGCTAGTGCAGATCCTGCGAAAGGAATGTCTGTGAGCAAAGGCAAATCCCCGTCTAAAACGCAATCAACGCCTGCCAAGGTAGTTGCGTCTACGCCGGAGATCACAGCTAAGCTACACGCAGCGCCCACGCTCGACGACCTTGTGAAAAAGGTTCTCTCCTATAACGCACAAGCGGAAATTGGAATTATCCGCCGCGCGTATGAATTCTCGGAATCTCTCCACCGCGGTCAGAAACGCAGCAGCGGCGAGCCTTACATTCACCACCCCGTTGAAGTGGCGATGATTTTGGCCGAGTACCAATTAGATACGGTGACGATTGCGACCGGCCTCCTCCACGATACCGTCGAAGACACGGCGACGACTTTAGAGGAAATCGAATCCAAGTTTGGCCCAGAAGTCCGCACCTTGGTCGACGGGCTTACCAAGATCTCCAAAATTTCCTTTCGCACTAGCGAAGAAAAGCAGGCAGAGAACTTTCGCAAGATGGTTCTCGCCATGGCCAAGGACATCCGCGTGATCCTTATCAAGCTCGCGGATCGTTTGCACAACATGCGCACGCTGGAACACCTCAGACCAGAGAAGCAGGTGATGGTGGCGCAAGAGACGCTTGATATTTATAGCCCACTAGCTAATCGCTTGGGTCTATCGGCGGTAAAGATAGAACTAGAAGATCTGGGCCTGCGCTTTACGAAGCCGGAAGTGTTCTATCGTCTGGTGCAGTTGGTATCGAAGAAATTAGACGAACGCGCGAAGTACACCCAAGATGTTCAGGCGATGATCCAGGATGGGTTAGCCGAACATGGCTATAGCGGCATTCAAGTCACGGGTCGACCAAAGCATTTCTACAGCATCCACAAAAAGATGGAGTCGCGGAATCTGGCATTTGATCAGATCCACGACATGCACGGCTTTCGCATTCTCGTGAATTCTATCGAGCAGTGCTACGGCGCCTTGGGCGTGATTCATTCGATTTGGACGCCCATTCCAGGCCGCTTTAAGGATTACATCGCCATCCCCAAAGCGAACATGTACCAGTCGTTGCACACCACGGTCATTGGCCCGGGCGGCGAACGCATTGAGATTCAGATTCGCACGCACGGCATGCACGAGACTGCCGAAAAAGGGATTGCGGCGCACTGGGCCTATAAAGAGGGCCGCCCTACTTCGTCCACAAGCGACAAATTCACTTGGCTCAATCGTCTGGTGGAGTGGAACAACGAATTTAAAGATCCGACAGAGTTCTTAGAGTCGGTAAAACTCGATCTCTTTGCCGAAGACGTTTACGTCTTCACACCCAAGGGCCTCGTCAAAGAATTCCCCCAAGGCTCCACGCCGTTAGATTTTGCGTACTCTGTACACACCGATCTGGGTAACCGCTGTATTGGCGCTAAGATCGACGGCCGCTTGGTGCCGCTGAAACATAAACTCGTCAGCGGCGACACCATTGAAATTCTCACCTCGCCCAATCAAAAGCCCAATAAGGATTGGCTCAAGGTGGTCAAAACTTCGCGCGCTAAGAACAAGATCCGCGCGTTTATTAAGACCGAAGAATTTGAACAAAGTAAGGCCATGGGACAAGTGATGCTGGAGCGCGAAATGAAGCGCGCGGACATCAAAACCAAGACAGCCACCAAAGACGGCACGCTGCAAAAAATCGCGGAGTCTTTCTCGCTCAAATCCTTAGACGATCTCTATAGCGAAATTGGTTACGGCAAGCTTTCCGTTCACAAAGTAATCTCGAAACTGAATTTCAAGAATTCGCCGATTCAGAGCGAGGGCCGAGGACCGCTCCAGCAGATCTTTGATAGAGCTGCCGAGAAGACGTCGAGCGCGCAGGTCGTAAAGGTAAAGGGCATTGACGATTTACTGGTGCGCTTTGCCCGCTGCTGCAATCCCGTGGCGGGGGAAGCCGTTATCGGCTTTATCACCCGCGGTCGCGGCATTAGCGTGCACCGCACGAGCTGCCCCAAGATTTTGAATTCGGATTCGCACCGCAGAATTGAAATTGAGTGGGATCAAACTAAGAAAGCGGCGCGCGAAATTAAAGTGCGTATTGTTTCGGAAGATCGACCTGGCCTGCTTGCGGACCTAAGCCGCACGATTCGCGACAACCAAGTCAATATTACGCGCGCGCAGATTGGGACTACGAAAGATAAACGTGCTGTCTGCGTGTTTGGTGTGGACGTGCTGGACTTAGGCCAGCTGCGAAAGATTATCTCTACCCTTGAAGGCGTTCCCGGCGTCGTCTCCGTTACCCGCGTTCAAAAGAAAGAATAGCTTAGAGCGTCGGCTTCTTGGGAACTGCGTCTTTAGCAGCGATGGAAGCATTCTCGCTGGAGCGTGCAGCGATCTGCCCTTCCAAGCTATTTGGAATAGAAAGCAACCCGCCCGCAATCACAGCCTTTTCGCCACTCAAGGATAATGGCTTGGCGCCATCGACTAAGTACTTCTTCACTTTGTGGTAATCCCATTTCTCACCTTGGCTCGCCAAGAGAGCTGCGGCCCCCGAAGCAAACGCAGTGGCTTGCGAGGTACCCGACATAGTGCCAAATTTTCCACCCGGCAAAGTAGAGAGAATCATCAGTCCGGGAGCCGCTAAGTGCACCGTGCGACCGAAATTGCTTGAAGGCAGTAAGTGATTCAGTTTGTTCACGCTGGCAACGCTCACGATGTTATCGAGCGGATAGCTAGCGGGGAAATACGGAATCTTGTCGTTGTTGCGGCCATCGTTACCGGCGGCTGCCACGAAGAGAACTCCCTTGCGACGCGCTAATTCCACTGCGGCGCGCTCGCTTGGTGCTGGTTCGGATCCGCCACCCGAGTAATTGATAATGTGGGCGCCATTTGCAACAGCGTACTCAATCGCGCGAACCGTGTTGGTCAGGTTGTTATAACCAGAACCGCTGTTGTCGTAATACTTCAGAGACATCAGAGAAACATTGGGGCAAACGCCCGAAGTTCCCATGCCGTTTGCAGCACTGCCGCCGATAATGCCAGCGATATGGGTGCCGTGGCCGTGGGTATCAAATGGGAGCGGAATATCGTGCACGAAATCCCAACCTACTACGTCGTCTACATAGCCATTGCCGTCGTCGTCAATTCCGTTGCAGCTCTTGTCGCGGCATTTATAGGCATAACCCTTTGCTGCTAATTCTTTGGAAGGCTCCCACGCGCCTGTTTCGCCGCGGTTGATCCACACGTTATTCTTCAATTCGGGGTGCGTGTAATCGACACCGGTATCGATCACGGCAACAGTCACTTTGGGTGAGCAATCTAAAATCTGAGGCTTAGCTGGTTTCACGAGGCGAGTGAAAACATCGAAAAATCCAATGCTCGCTAGACCCCATTCACGGGCCATAGCGGTATCCGCTTCCAGCCCAACCATAGGCTGCGAAGCAGACATGTTCTTAATGCGGGCTTGGATCTCTGCTGGGAGTTCTGGATAGTGCAGGCGATCCTTTAAAATTTTAACGGCATCCGCGTTCGCTGTTAACAGCGTGTTCGACTTAGCGACGATTTCGGTAACAGCTAAAAGAGAACAGAAAACTAAGCTGACCGTGAAAACCGACGGTATACGTTTTGTCTTATTTGCTACCACTTCTGAGCCCCGCATCCACATGAGCGTCCCCTACATTGCGCTTATCGCACGTCCCCTACGCTCAACTCGCGCAAAGCGAGCTGGCGCCAACATCAACAGACGGTAAATAAAGCAAGCACTGGGCCAAGCGAGAGCAGGAGTTAAGTGGTTGAAATGAGAGGCTGTGATTTTTGCAAAATACGCGAGTGTGAATAGTTCAAGAAACTACGTTCGCAAATTTCGTCACCTGCTTAATACAAGAGCGACACATTTCGTCTCCTAGCAGAATACGAAATTCGAGTGGGAACGTCGGAAGTCTACAGCGTGGATACAAAGCCCGGGAGCGTGGGAGAAACCAGCAAGGGCTCTAAAGTTGCGCCATCTCGTAGTTGTAACAGCTTATAGGCGTAGTAATTGCGCAACACGAGTTTGACGTAGTTCCGGGTCTCATTGATGGGAATTAGCTCGGTAAAAACATCGCTAGGGGCGTTGCCACGGGCTTTCCACCACTTCCCTACTCGTTTGACTCCGGCATTGTAGGACGCCGCAATCAGCGCTGGATGGGGCAGGATTTTTGCCAGTTTGTGCAAGTGATAACTCGCCAGCTTCAGATTCTCAGGAGCCAGAAACAGGTAATCCGGATCGTAGTACGCCGTAAATCCCCACTCCGACGAAATCTGTTCAGCCAAGAAGGGCATCAGCTGCATCCAACCGCGCGCATTGGCGGGAGAAACCGCAGACGGATTAAACGCACTCTCCTGGCGGATGATTGCAT
>JALHPX010000224.1 GCA_022842225.1 bacterium | reverse complement strand
GAGACTCCATCCCAATAGAGTCCATTCACGGTAAAATCCCGGCGCCGAGCATCTTCTTGCAGTGTCGTAAACTGCACACCATCAGGTCGTCGCCCATCTTTGTAGCTGCCTTCTGTGCGGAACGTCGCCACCTCTACCGTGTGCCCTTCGGCCAAAACAAGGATCACACCAAACTGCACGCCAACGGGGATCGTTTTCTCAAAAGCCTTCTGGACTTGGTCGGGCAGAGCGCTGGTCGCGATATCAAAATCCTTGGGCACCAATCCCAATTCTCGGTCGCGGACGGAGCCACCCGCGAAATAGGCTTCAAAACCCAGTTTCTTCAGATGCGAGAGAACTCCAAAAGCTGCTTTTTGTTTGTCCATTAAAGAATGTATCGAACCATGAATATGGGCCAACTAAAGATGAAACTCTGAAGCGGGGGTGCGAAGTTGGCCCGCATGATCGTCCCTACAGAAAGTCTGTCTTCTATCAGAAAATCAAATCCCAACCCAATATGAATGAGTGCACCCACCGACGAACTAAATCCGGAGCTGGCGGCCGCAAGGCCCAAGCCGCCTTCGACATTGGGGCGTAGCCTGGGGTGTTGTCCAAACATTAGTCTGGCCGAAAACGAAGCCCCCACCAGCGCGCCGCCACTGCCCAGACCGGTCTGCAGCATCGGCCCTAGAAAAATATTTCGGCGGTAAACGTATTCGATCTGCGGATTAATGAGAAACATCGTGGGACTCACCATCAACCCGATGCCACCACTGCCGATCCAGTCACCGCGGTTCAGACCTGCTTCCGCCTTTGGTGATAAAAAAAGCAAACTCACCGCCAGTAAAACGCCCAACCCCATATGTCGCATTGTCATGCACAGCAGTTTGCAATTGGGCGGAGATCCGGTCAAGCGCGAGGGCTCTAGAAATGCGTCCAGCCCTTCGGCAATAAGCGCGTCGTCTTCGCATCGTTCTGCAGCAATACTTCGGGTTTTCGCTTTGCCACCATTCCGATGGCGTGCAGCGCTACACGGCATTCGGAAGCGAGCCGCTGCACTTTCTCCAAATGCTCGCGAGGGACGGTGAAGAGCAGCCCATAATTCTCACCACCATGAAGCGCCCACTGAAGAGGATCCTTCCCAAGCACGTCACCTAGCTTCTGTGCGGAAGCACTGACTGGAATCAGAGCCTCTTGCACCACAAAAGCCAGCTTTGCCGCTTTTGAGAGGTGATTTAACTCCGACGACAGCCCGTCGCTGACATCCAGACAACTCGTCGCCCACTTGCCAAGCTTCACACCAAACTCCGCACTCGGTGTAGGCTTTAGGTGAGCCTTCGTGAGAGCCGGAAACTTCTTCTTGGCTGCTTTGCCCCATTTCTGAAGCGCAGCAAATCCAGCGGCAGAATCTCCCAAGGCTCCCGAGCACAAAATGAAATCGCCCGCTTTTGCGCCTCCACGTGTCATGGGTTGGCCATCCAATTCCGCCATCAACGTCAGATCAAAAAAAGCTTTCGCCGTCGATGCAGAGAGATTGCCGCCAACGATCTCCACTCCTGTTTTGCGTGCCAGCGCACTCATGCCTCGGTACATCTTTTCGATGAACTTATCGTCGATAGATTCAGGAAATGCGAGAGACACAACGGCCACTTTTGGCACCGCGCCCATCGCCGCAATATCACTCAAACTCACTGCCAAAAGTCGGTGGCCAATTTCCTCGGGCTCGGCGTAACGCAGCGAGAAATGCACATCTTCCACCTGGCAATCCGTCGTCACGACCAGTTTGGAACTTTTCCAACGAACAACGGCGGCGTCGTCGCCAATTCCGATCAAAACGTCGGAAGAATTTTTTCCTAAAATCTTTTTGATGCGTTCTATTTTTTTAAATTCGTTCATTTTTTTTCAAGTTTAGCCAACAATCGCGTTGCTTGTGCTTCGTCAATTTGCTACCTGAACCTTTAATGGGTTGTGTGGGGGTGTTCAGCGTTGAAAATTCATGACGGTCTTCTGATTGTCTTACTTTCTTTTTCTTTAATTACAAGTCCGGTCCAAGCCAAGGAACCAGCTCCGTGCAGCGCTGCGCTTTTGACGATGGTCGAAAAGACGATGGAGGCCATCACTGCACACGAGTCGGATGCGGATAGGGGTAAGAGCCTCTATCGCTCTTTGAAACAGCGCCAGGCCCGCATCCTCCAGCGCGTTCTGCATATTTGCCCAGAAACCGCCCCGTGCCCTCCCGCCACTCTGGTCCGCGCCGTCGTCACCATGACCGAAGAGGAGCTAGCGGATATTGAAGCCCCAAACGTCAAAGTGGGCTGGCGTGTTTGGTTTTCACTCGGATCTTCCGCAATCGCCTATGTGGGCTTAAGCACCGGCGCGCAGAACTACATGACCAATATCTCGGCGACGCTGGCCGTAGCGTTTCTCACCTTGTTAGCACCCTACGTTTTAGAGGCAATGGGTGCGCCCGTCTTGGATTTCGTGCTCTCGCCCTTTCGCCGCTGGATCTATTCCACCAATCACTTGGCTTACGACCGGGATTTAGATCGGCACCAGAGTCTGCGCCGGCACCAACTCATTTACATGCTGCAACAGGAATTGGTTTCCGACATTGAACGCCTTGGCCGTTCCACCGACACGGAAGTGATTTTGCGTTTGATGGGAGTGCTCAATAATTGCACGGCGCATAGTTGCTCTTCAGCAGGTGGGCGAGATCGCGCATCGGAAGTCATCGCTAAGCTGCTCTCGCACGTCGTGAAGCAATTCCCTGAGATTGATCTCAGAGAGAGCGACTATGCGGAGTGGGTCCAAGCGCTTTTTGGAAAATGGCAGGTGTCGAAGGATGTTCAGTTCGAGTTTGTCCGGCAGGTGATGGATAAGCTGGTAAACCAGTACGATCTCGCGGCTCGCCACAACCCGCAACGGCAACGCAAATATCTTGGAATCCTCAAAGCCTGGTTCTCAGTCGAGGGCGAGATGTCGCTCCCAGAATTTTCAGACGGGTCAGGAATTTAGCGGATAGCCAAAAAGCCATCGATGACAAATTGAACAGCCATCGCGGAGAGCAGCAGTCCCATGATGCGGCTGGCAGCATTCACGCCCGTTAGGCCGACGACTTTCATGATGCGCTCGGAAGCGCTCAAGACGAAATAAGTAATGAGTAACGTCAGAAAAACACTGAGTATCACTACTAAGTAATTCGCAACCGCTGAGCTCTTTGCGGTCAAAACAACCACTGCCACGATAGACGCCGGTCCCGACAACATGGGAATCGCGAGGGGTACAATCGAGATATCGTCCTTCTGCGAAGCTTCATTCTCTTCCGAGGGAGTGAGAGGTTCCTTCGAATGAAGTAAGTTCAGCATCTCAAATCCAATAAAAAGCAAAATCAGTCCGCCCGAAATCTGCAGTGCAGGAATTGAGATATGGAAGAAAGCCAAAATGCTGTGGCCCAAGAGGATAAAAATCAGCAACACGAAAAAAGCCGTGGTGCAGGCCCGACGCAGCATTCGCTGCCGCCGCTCTTTCGAGTCTGTCGCTGTCATGGCCAAAAAAAGTGGCACATAACCGAGCGGGTCAATCAGAGCGAAAATAAATCCAAAAGTGGTGAAGAAAACTGCAAACCATTCCATAAGTTCTTTATCGGAATAACACGACAAGGCCTATAAATGACACGATTAGTCACAAAGTAAGGCTCAATCAGCCCGCAGGACCCAGCTTTCGCCGGTATGGGAACCTCCCGCACTGCGAATTGACGCAACCCTTTTGCGGGCGTTCAATTCAATTAACCCGAGAGCACCATGAACTTTGTACAAATCCATGTAGCATTAAATCACGCCCCCATTTTCGCTACCCTCTTTGCTGTAGGCCTGATCCTGTTTGGACTCTGGAGGCGAAATGCAACGGTTCGCAAGACCGGACAGTGGCTCCTGGTCTTAGCCGCAGTGACAACCGCCCCCGTGTTTTTCTCCGGGGAGCCGGCTGAAGATATTGTTGAGAATTTACCCGGCGTGACAAAGCAAGTTGTCCACGAGCACGAAGACGCGGCGAAATTTGCCTTTATTGTGGCGGGCATCGTAGGAGCGGCCAGTCTGGCGCTATTGATAATCGAACAAACAGGTCGAGCGGTTCCCTCAGCTACTTTCCCAGCCCTACTTGTTCTAGCTCTTTTCGCGCTCGGTATTTTTGTCCGCACAGCCCATTTGGGCGGACTTATTCGACATGACGAGCTGAGAGCTCCTATAGAGTCGGGCGACGCAAAAGACGAAAAAGTTCCCGATATTTTCGACTAGCTCCCCCGGCAGACTCAATCCGTCCGCAGGACCCAAATTTCGGGGGTATACGAAATAAACCGGAAGTCCTTAGCGACGGGAGAGATGTCTTCCCAAGCTCTGAGAAGCGTGTCTTGGCCGGCGCCCTCGCCCTGTTGTTGGTAAAGAAAAACTCCCAAGAGGTCCTTCAGCATAGGGCGATCTTGCGCGTCGAGCTCCTGGTACCCGCGACTGCGGTACTCATCCGCCAAACCCGAACCAGCCGAGAAGCTAGCCACTTTGAATCGATACCCTGGCTCCCGCCGCAGCACGGATTGAATTTCTGCCATCTCAAAATCCCGCTTGAGAACACCTAAAAAGCCTTCGTCACTTAATTCGGAATGGCGCTCTAGAGTGAGAACGAAGGGCTTGGATGGCTTTAGTCGTTCGCGAAGCAGACGTTTGATCTCTTCTTCCATCGCGACAATTTTCGGATGCAGATAAACCTGCGTGTACATCTGAAATAAACTAAAAACGAAGTCATCCAACACGTGCTGATTGCGCATATTGGAGAGCAAAACGACTTCCTTAGGCTCTCCCCGCTCATTTGCATGATGCGCCAGACAAGGCACCACTTTGGTCACAATCCGACGCCACTCAATTGCGCCCGCGGGCACTCCACAATTGCGGCCATCGCGCTGAATGTAATCGAGTCTGTCGACATCAAAGGTGCCGCTGATGAGGGGACGCAAGAGGCGGTGGAACATTTCCCCACCAATTACTCCCGCCTCGCCCAACACGCTATCTAACTCCGCCGCATACTTCGCAGCGAATTTGCCGGCAGCGAGCTTCCGTCTCACTAGTCCACAAACAGCAAGAGTGAAGGCGCGCGCTTCCACCTCGGTCAAAACTTCTGCCTTCTCCAAGTCCTTTAAAATCAGACCTATATAAAGGACCGAAATATCCTCGTGCATCAAGCGCCCCGCACTTGCCTGCGCTTTGAGAAACTCGCGCACCACGCCCTGAGAGGCGTCAATGGGCGCTGCAAAATCCTGCTGAAGGTTTAGATATTCAAAGGTGTGGCTCAGAGGACCGTGGCCCACGTCGTGGAGAAGTCCTGCCATCACCGTGGCGCGGTACCAAAACTGATAAGACTCGGCGCTCGCATACACTTGATTACAAAGTTCAGCTGTCTGCTTGGTGTGAAAGACGGTGCCGCCACTGGGCTCCGAAATTTCAATCGGGTGCTGCACCCAGGCCTGCACCAAACTCTCGAAATAGCTGCTCGCTAAAAACGCAGCGCCCAAAGAATGCTGAAACCGCGTGTGCGTTGCGCAGGGGAAAACATATTCCGCGAGTCCGATCTGTTTGATCGATCGCAGTCTCTGAAAGTAACGATGGTCGATTACCGACCGGAGAATCCCATCGTAAGACATGTCTCCGTGGACTTCGTCGCGCAATACAAATGGCTTTTTTTCCGTCGTCATAACGACTT
>JALHPX010000223.1:4607-5743 GCA_022842225.1 bacterium | reverse complement strand
CGATTCGACGAAGAGTGCGTAGTTCTCGCCGCTCTGGTCGGACACAAACCCAAACACAACGACTGGTACAACACCGTGACCGAAATCCATGAGGAACTTTTGAGAAGTGTTTAGGTCGTAAGAGATCTGATCGAGAACTTCTTCTGGAAGAATATTCTTGGTCATGGTCACTACGCCACCGGCCGTTAAGTTGCCCGCTTCGCCGCGCGCAAACTCCTTAAACCGAACTTTGATTCGGATTTCAGGCGCAATCTGCGTGGAATCCGAGACGTGGTGATGAATTACAAGTTGATAAGGTTGTGCGGGAGCTAGCCCCCCCGAGCTGCGAGAAATCGCTTTGGGTTTGCCATCCAATTTTTGGATTGCAGAATCCATCGTGCTCTTGCGCACGAGCACTTCGTGACGCTGACCACGAGGGTCGAAATAAATTAATCGGTACTTGTTTGGATAGTTCTCGTCTGCGGTGACGATGAAGTTCTCGATTGGAATTCTAAGTGGTAATCCTCGGTCCATGTTCCCCCCTTTACTGACTGCCTCGCTGAATTAATAGAGCAAGAGCGTTGCCAAATTGTTTTGAGGGGATTCGAGGTGACTAGTTCCAGTGCAGGTGTCGAACTTTTTAATTTAGCCCGCCGACACAATTGCTAAGTGGCCATTCGCCCAGAAGAAAAGGCGCCCATTTCCTAGACAGGAGTCTGAAAATAAAAAAGAGTTGGAGAGGCGTTGCTCTCCAACTCTTTCAAACGCAATGTATTCACTGGGACTACGAGGGCTAAGACCGCGCAGCTTCCGCAATCTCGTATACGACTTCCACTTCCTCGTTATCACCGACGGCGAAATCTAGATCATGAAACTGAATGGAATTGAGGTCAAAGTCATAAATCCAGCGTCCTTGCTCCGACGGTGGCCCGCCCGGTAGCAGTTCCCCCTTGTAATAAACCTTGAGGGTCTTTAACTGGGGACGGGACTTCAGGCGAATGGTCGGTCGACTCACGCGTGTGACCAAGTCTGTGCCAAGGTCGGCTAGGTGCTTACCGAAGTCTTTGCAAAGTGGGTAAGTTTTGCCGTTCGTGGCCACAACCACTTCTTCGTAAGGGCTCTTTGCATAGTTCCAATACGAATCGCCAATCGAGCAG
>JALHPX010000223.1:0-4597 GCA_022842225.1 bacterium | reverse complement strand
CAAAATCCTGCGGCGCAAATACGCCGTACGTGACTACTTTTTTCAAATTGCCCTT
Source organism: bacterium (assembly GCA_022842225.1). Lineage (GTDB taxonomy): Bacteria > Bdellovibrionota > FAC87 > UBA2466 > UBA2466 > JALHPX01. Next base: position 4,542 of record JALHPX010000223.1, on the reverse strand, counting down.
AGTCACCGTTAAGAAATCTAGGAAGTCCTGTGCCGATGTATCGCTTTGCTCTTCCGCGTCGGTGATCATGATGAGCGCTAACATGGCATTGGGACGTAAGAACGACGAATAGGCGGGAATATGCTTCATAATCGGCGCAAACGTTTTCTCAATCGCGTCGCCTGAAGTGCCCAATCTGCCTACCGCGCTTTTAAACCGCTTCACGTTATCAACCGTTTTGTAGGTCAACTCGGTTGCGGGTGTAAAGCCAATGAACGGAGAGTTCATCGTATCGGTGGAGATAATTCCCATCTTCCAGTCGAGGCCACCGCCGCTGACAAAAGTGTTGATGAACGTATCGGCGTTCTTAATGAGCGCTTGTTGGTAGCTGCCCATGCTGCCGCTGTTGTCGATGACGAATAAAATATCGACGCGGCTCTCGCCCTTGAGCTCTTTGAGTTTGTGGAAGCCCGAGAAGTACTCAGGGGGAGGATCTACCTTGTTGTAGATGAAATCCGTATTTCGACCACAGCCGCATAAAACGGCCATCGCCAAAACGAATAGCGAACAGTAAAGCCACTTCGACCGGCCCATCCTGTACCCCCTAGTTGTGTCTAATTTTTGCGAGAAAGCCGCAAATCAAAGTGTATCTTATTACAATCCTAGTGAGAACGTGGGCCGCGTCAGAGTAGAATGCGCAAAGCTCGAAAAGCCGGTTGCTGCGGCGCGCGCCACTAAGGCTACTTTGCCGTCGGCAAATGGGATTCGTAAGTGATGGTGACGGACTCGGTATCGTCGGGAGCAAAGTCCACGGAGTAGAAAACAATACGATTGAGGTCAAAATCATAGAACCACAATCCGCCTTCTGACTTAGGCCCGCCCTTAAGCTCAACGCCTCGGTGCAACACGCGGATGGTTTTTAGAAACGGGCGACTCTTCAATTGGATAAAAGGGCGATCCGTGCGGGTGATTAAATCCGCTCCGAGCAACGCCAAAGAGGAACCAAAATCATCGCAGAGACTGAACTTGCGACCCTTGGACCCTTCAATAGCTTCCTTATAAGGGCTCGTCGAATAGATGTTGTCTTCTTCTCCAGCACCAGCAGGACACTTAAATTCAGAGCTGGCTAGCACACCATAAACAACTGCCTGGCCCTTGCCGCCTTGAGCGTTTTGGAGTTCCTGAAGAAACTCGGGGCCTCGCATACTACTCTGCTCAATGGCGTCGCTAATGATGATGATGGCCAGGGTCGAACCCGGCCGAACGAAATCGGGAAAGTTGCGAAGGCCTTGAAGCGCATTGAAGAAAGACATTTCAATGCCATGTCCTCTAATACCCAACGCACTCACGGCGTCTTGAAAAGCAAGCACGGGGTCTTTGCGCGTTTTATCGAGCAGGTCGGCGGACTTTAGGCCGATAAAGGGCTCGTCCTTCTTGTCGGTAGATACCAATCCGATGCGCCAGTCCAAGCGGCTGCCATTGACGAACTCATTGACGAAGATAGCAGCATTCTTTTTGAGATTGGCTTGGTGCGTGCCCATGCTCGCCGAGTTATCGACGACAAAGAGAATATCGACTTTGTTATTTCCCTCTAGGGCTTTTAGTGGGTGCGTATATTCATTGCTCTGGGACGGCTCATCTACTTGGTGAAAGATGAAGTCGGTGCTTCGGCCACAACTCGCCGAAACCAAAGCCACGGCCAATAAAACTACTCTACTCAGCATACTACCTACCTAACCGTGTCTGAGACTACTTCCGAACCGAAGGCTCAGCTTTCGCTTGGCACTTAGACTGCGCGACGCTCGTGAGGTGGAAGAGTTCATCCGGCCACACTACCCCGTCAAACGGGAACACAAGCTCTCCAGCGCTGGCCTGCTTCAGCATGAGTTGCGTATTGCCATGAAGGCGATCCGCGTTCTCTTTTTCAAGGTCAGCGGATTGCTGGTTGCTTGCCTGATCGCCAGCTTCTTGAGCCAAAGTGCGGACCTGACTATACAACTCCACTTTCACGAACTGCATTTTGCGAATGGCTTCTGCCAAAACGCGGCTGCGGTTTTTCCACTGCCGACGATTTTCGTTGGTGACCTGCTTCTTCGCTTTTTCCAGTGCGACGATGGCTTTGGTCTTTGCCTTTTCCCAATGCTGTTGTGGACCCACTGCAGGAAGAACAGCTGTAATGCTTTGCGTGGCCAGCGTATCCAAAACATCCCGCTCATGCGCACGTTGCTTTAAAGCACGCGTTGCCATCTTCGTGAAGAAATCGTCCTCGCCAGTGGCAGGCGATTCTTCCGACTTCAAAGCCGACTGGATCTGATCCGCCCACTGCTTATTAGTCGTTACAAACGCCTTAAGGTCTTTCTCTGCTTCGTTGAAGTAGCAGAGTTTGAGATTGGAAATCGACCGGACTACGTAAACATCCGGAGCAAAGCGATCTTCAAACAATCCCGTGCGTAGGCTTTGCAGCTCGCCGCGCAGTTTGCCGGTTTCACCCATGCGCAACCACACCCACGCCAATTCCTCGCGCGCCTTCAAGTAATCCTCGGCACCGTTAGGAATGCGTTGGTAGAAATCAGCAGCGGCATCCAATGCGCCTGCCTGGTACAGCAAACGAGCTACTTCTAAGTAGTGCCGAGCAAGTGCTTTTGTATCCTTGGCCGCTTCGAGGGCTGGCTCGACGTGGTTCTTAAATACAGTGCCGGCTCCCGCTAAATCTCCGTTGCGCGCCATTCCGAGAGCAACCGTTTGCGCCAACTGCGCTTTCAACGGGTGATCGACGGGCAAAAGTTCCAACGCCTTCATTCCATTGGCACCGGTGCGGAGTGCAACGTAGGCCTTCAAAGTGGCGTACTGACTGCCGCGGCGAGTATCAAACTTCTCAATCTGGGCCTTTTGGCTTTCCGAGACCTGCACGCCGTTTTCTAGAATCCACTTCGAGAACTCAGGCGAGATCGTTTGATCGAGCGCTTGAGCGACCGCAGAATCGACATAGCTCTTTTGCGTCAGGCGATCCATCCACTCGTCGAAGAAAGTCTGGCCTAAGCCGATTTTCCACAAGCAGTACAGCCAAGCCCCTTCCGAAGGTACGCGGAAGCTCTCCGGCACTTGTTTTTGCATCGCCGTCCACAAGTGTGCTGCGTGTTGGTACTCGCCGTTTAAAATGCGAGTCACCCAAGCGCGTACATCGTACGGAAGGTCTTGCTGCACTTGGTAGTGCGAGAAAAACTGAATGAGAAAGGGATCCTTGAGCTGACTTGTTACGGTCAAGCTTCCAGGTTCCGGTGCCGCCTGTGTAGGAGCTTTTCCTAGAGTATTGAGAAGAGCATCGGCTCCTCCCGCTTTAGGCGCTGCTGCCTGCGCGGTTAACGAAAGACCCGTGAAGAGAATAATTCCTGCGCGCCAGTTCATTTGTATCAACCTCCGAACACGTAGCCGAATTGTGCACCACCAATTAGGTTGTGCGCCCAGCCGTTGCTCTTAGTTCTCATTTCTCGAACGAAATAATCTTTTAGACCAACTCGGACTGAAAACGACCGTCCGAACCAGAAGACAAATCCAACTTCTCCGACCGCTGCGAATTGGTTACCCAAGAGCATATCGACGTAACCGGGTCCGAGTGCAATGTACTGATCGAAGTAAAACACCTGGTCCATCGAGAGACGGAATTTGCCGTAAAAGAGATGGTAACCGGCAAGGAGATCCGCGCGGTACCGGGCAAAGGCAACATCTGCCAACGTGGAATTGTTCGTGCCGTTTTCTTTAATCAGACGGTCCGCACCATTGCTCCAATCGTTGAAAACATAGCTACCACTAAGCCCCAAGAACCAGCGATCGTTGAGATAGAAGCGGTAACTTGCATCTAGATTCTGCGAGCTAACGAAACTGTCGGTGTTGAAGTTCTTGCCGCCACCTAGCGCCAGCTCGTGGCGATGACGAAGAGTGACGTAGCGAGTTTGCACCGCATACAGACGCTCCGCAGCCACTCCGGGAGGGGCTTGGTTTGTCGGTACGCTGAGCGAATCCAATTGCGATTCGAGAGTGGGCTCTGCATCTGCTTTCGCAGCCGCACCCGGCGATACCGCTTGTGGATCGGCAGGGATCACTGAGCCAGGAACCACTGGTTGTGGCTCCGCCGGAATCACAGACCCGGGAACTACAGGCGTAGCCTGAGTCGCCGGCACGTTTTCCGGCGCCGGCGTGGCAGCCATCACCGCTAGCGGTGCACAGAATGCCCAACTGACAGCAAGGACATTGAAGATTTTATTCATGGCTTCACCAACCCCAAGTTATTCATCCACTTCTTAATCAAACCGCGATCGGCTGCGGCAGTTTCGATATCTGCCCACTCCACACCCGAGACAACGAGAGTGCCGCCACCTTTGCGCTGGCACTTTGCCGCGATGGTGAGGTCGACGTTATCAGCAGGCGTAGCGCCCGTTTTCGTAAGCTTTAAAATCGGCTTGCACTTCTCGGGTGCGACACCCGTGAGATCCAGAGGCACTGGCTCGTCGGATTCCGCGGAGAGATCGCCCTTCAATTTGAAGGCCGCTGCATCCGCAGGAACCT
>JALHPX010000222.1 GCA_022842225.1 bacterium | reverse complement strand
CGCTCTTCCGATCTCGTCCGCCCCCGTACAAGGTATCCGCGCTTCTACGGCTGGTTCGCGGCAATCGCGACTTTGATGATTCTAACCCTGGGATTTCTCCCTTGGCAGCAGACTTCCGTCGGAGCAGGCAGAGTAGTTGCCTTCTCACCGGTCGATCGCCAACAAGACATCAACTCGCCGATAGAAGGACGTGTTCAACGCTGGCATGTCTCCGAAGGCTCTCGTGTAACCGCTGGCCAGCTGATCGTGGAACTGGCCGATAACGACCCCGAGATTCTTCAGCGCTTGGGAATGGAGAAAGCGGCCCTTGAGAAAAGAGTGAGTGCTGCAATGTTGGGTGTGCGCACGTCCAAACTCAATCTCGATAGACAGAAAGTACTTTTAGAAAAAGGCCTGAGCGCCCAAAGAAATTACGAGCAAGCGAATCTAGAATACACTCGCTATCTCGTTGATGAAGCCAATGCGGCGGCCGAACTGGCGCGCATTGATGTGCGCTTGTCGCGACAGCTTACGCAATCCGTGAAAGCGCCGGCGGAAGGCACGATTTTGAAGATCATTTCGGGACAAGGGGCACAGGTCGTAAAGGCCGGGCAAACGCTCGCGGTTTTTGTGCCTGACACGACATCGCGAGCCGTAGAGATTTGGGTGAGCGGAAACGATATCCCGTTGGTGTACGAGGGCCGAAAAGTGCGACTCCAATTTGAAGGTTGGCCCGCGCTTCAATTTAGTGGCTGGCCGTCGGTGGCGATAGGCACGTTCAGCGGCAAAGTGGAATTGGTCGACTCCGCCGATAACGGCGAAGGAAAGTTTCGAATCGTCGTGACCCCAGACGACAACGCGCTTTGGCCAGAGCCAAGGTATCTGCGACAAGGCGTAAGAGCTGTCGCGTGGGTGTTGCTCGACGAGGTTTCGCTCGGGTTTGAGCTGTGGCGCCAATTCAACGGGTTTCCGCCTAGCTCCCAAAAGGCCCCGGCGGTAGTGAACTATCCTGCTAAGGCGGCAAAATGAGGTGGATTGGAATCAGCCTGTTGCTGCTTTCGCCTTATAGCTTTGCGGCCGAGCCTCTGCGCCTGCAACAAGTTGTCGAAAGCGTGGAAAAACGTTATCCCGTCGTCATTGGCGCAGACAAAGATATCGAGGCAGCCCAGGGTGAAATGACGGCATCGGAAGGCGCCTTCGATCTCACTTGGAAGAATCGCCTGGCCACATCTACCCTTGGCTACTACGAGAACAACCGATTTGATTCTGTTCTAGAAAAACCGCTTGGCCCCTGGGGGGCTTCGATCTTTACAGGCTACCGAATTGGCCGAGGAAACTTCGCCGTTTACGACGAGAAAGCCCTCACGCTCTCTCAAGGCGAAGCTCGCCTAGGCTTTGAAGTTTCGTTGTGGCGCAACCGGCCGACCGATCGCCGTCGGACCAATCTCGAAAAATCCCGTCTGGCCTTAACCGCTGCCGAGGCGAATGCCTTGCAAACTCGCATTGAAGCAGTGCGCACGGCTTCGCAACGGTACTGGGATTGGGTGGCAGCGGGTAAAAGGGTTGCGATCTATCGCACGTTGCTTACGATCGCCGAAGCACGCGACAAAGGTCTATTGGAACGGGTGAAACACGGCGACGTGCCTGTTTTTGAACGCAAGGACAATGAACGAGCCATTCTCCAGCGACGCGCCCAACTTGTGACGGCCGAACGGGGGCTGCAACAGACGGCGATTGAGCTATCGTTGTTTCTGCGCGATGACTCGGGAAATCCTCGACTGCCCGGCGAGAATGAGCTGCCTGGCGATATTCCTCGGGAAGTTTCGCGCGTAGAGCCGCATATTTCGAGCGACATTGAAAAGGCCTTGAGACAGCGCCCTGAACTAGCGCGCCTCGCGGCCACACGCGAACAATCCACCGTAGAAGGTGAATGGGCAGATAATCAGCTGTCGCCAAGACTCGACCTGCAAGTCGCCGCTTCACGCGATTTCGGATTGGGTTTGACCACGCGCGCGGGAACAGAAGTAGAGGCAGCGGTGTTGTTGGAGATCCCATTAGAGCGACGACTGGCTTCGGGTCGTCGGGAAAGTGCACGTGCGACTGCCGATCGTATCGAGGCTACCGAAAGGTTGATGAAGGATCGGATTGGGGCTGAAGTTCGCGACACTTATAGCGCGCTTCGAGCGGCTATTTCGCGGATTGAGATTGCTGTTTCCGAGACGGAGCTAGCACGCTATCTGGAACAAGGCGAACGCGATCGCTTTGAGCACGGAGATAGCAATATTTTGTTTGTCAATCTGCGCGAGCAGGCAACAGCGGATGCCCTGATCCGTGAAGTAGAAGCGCTCGCTGACTACCAAAAAGGCATAGCCCAGCTCCGTGGAGTCTTGGCGGAGATCTAATTACCTTCAGAAGGCTTGAGAAAAGAAAGCAAAACTTCTTTACGCTGAGCAGACTTAGGGGAAATAAACGGTCGGAAGCCCGAATCGGATTTAGCTAAGGCCTGCGCACTGCCAATCAGATACTGAGAGAGCAAAGTCTTTAGTGCCGCCTCAGCATTCTGCTGCGTGACACCGGTCCATTCCAGCCTTCCCTCCGCATAAAGCGATGTAAATCCATTCACTACCGCCCACAGATTCAGAGCGTGATGAAAAGGATCGCCCGCCCCCATCAAACCTGCATCCTGGCAATGTTTCACCACCTGAGTGAGGAGAGCAAAAGTCTTTCCCGCCGATTCCATCAACTCGGGATATTTTTCCGAAGGGCAAACATTGGAGGTCACCATTAACTTAAAGTGCTGCGGATGCAGCATGCCCATTTTGAAATAGGCTTGCCCGCAACCAAAGTACATTTTCTGGACATCGCCTTTGGCAAGCTTAATGGCCTGCTCCATGTACTTGCGCTTCAGGTCAAAACCTTCCTGACTGATCGCGGCTAGCAAAGCTTCCTTATCTTTAAAGTGCCGGTAAGGAGCCGCCAGGCTCACGCCGGCGCTTCTAGCCAATTCTCTCAGCGAAATGGATTCCACAGGCTTGGACTCTAAATGCTTCACTGCCGACGCAATAAGCGCCGAGCGCAGGTCGCCATGGTGGTACGCTGCCGGACTGGCCTGCTTCTTCGCTTTTTTGTTTCGACTGCCCATACCAATACCTCAACACAAAATCTTCATAATTGCCATGTTGACGGCGTTAACATCACAATGTTAACGTAGTTAACATCAAATAGCTAGGGGACACATTCGATGCGTCAATACCTCACGCAAATTATCCATCACCGCAAACTGGTAGTATTTCTCACGCTGCTCGCCACCCTGGGCCTTTTGGCGCAGCTTCGCTCGCTGACGGTAATTATCGATCCGGACAATACCCTGCCGCAAACGCATCCTTATATCTCGACCGGAAACATAATTGAGAAAGTATTTGGGAATAAGTTCACTGTGGTGGTGGGTGTCACCCCCAAAACCGGTGATATTTTTCAGCAGAGCGTTCTGGAGAAAGTTAAAAACATCACCAATCGCATTTCCGCTTCCCCACTCGCGGTAAAGGGTAATATCTCCAGCCTGTCCTCTAGAAAATCAAAAAATATTTTAGGTAATGAGGAGGGGATGATTGTTCGGCCACTCATGGAGAAAATTCCCGCGACCGAAGTCGAGATGGCGGAACTAAAAAAGGGGATCGATTCTAATCCTGTTTACCGCGATATATTGGTTTCCAAAGACTACCGCACCACTCAGATCGTCGCCGAATTCAAAAAAGCCGACGGTGGCTTCGCCGATATTGCGCGAGTGGTACGCGAAGCGGTGGCGCCCGATAAAGACGACTCGGTCGATATTGAAATCTCAGGGATCACGATTTTTCTCTCGCTCTTGGAAAAATTCTCCGCGCGCATGGGTTTCTTGTTCCCGATTGCCGTCCTCATTATTGGTTTAATTCACTACGAAGCCTTTAGAACGGTGCAAGCACTCGTGTTGCCACTGGTGACAGCGCTGCTAGCAGTGATTTGGGCAATGGGTTTTCTAGGCCTAATGGGCGCGCCCTTTGACGTATTCAACGCTTCCACGCCGATATTGATCTTAGCAATTGCCGCGGGCCACGCCGTGCAAATTCTCAAGCGCTATTACGAGGAGTTTGCCGAGCTCCAGGCCAAGCACCCTAAGATGTCGCCTGCGGAATTAAACCAGCTTGCTGTGCTCAATTCGTTATCCAAAGTGGGTCCAGTGATGTTCGTGGCTTGTACTGTGGCCGCACTGGGATTCTTCTCGCTGACCATTTTTGAAATCAAATCGATCCGCACATTCGGGATTTTTACGGGAGCGGGCGTGCTGAGCGCTCTGATTTTAGAGCTCACTTTTATCCCCGCCGTGCGCGTTATGCTCCGACCTCCCGGCGAAAAGGAGTTAGCTCGAGAGAGAGAAAAAAGCATTTGGGATCGCATCACGGCGCGCTTCTTTCACTTAGCGATGGAAGAACGCAAAAAAGTCTACGCCGTAGTCGGCATGATTATTCTCGTTCTTTCAATCGGGGGTTACTGGCTTAAGATCGATAACTCCCAAAAGGGTTACTTCTACGGAAAAATCCAAGAACGCCAAGATGACGACAGTCTGAATGAGAAAATGGCGGGAACAAACCCGTTTTACATTCTGATTGATGGCAAGGAAGAAGATGCGATTAAGCGCCCCGAGGTACTCAAGGCCATGGAAGGGCTGCAGAGATTTATCGAAAAGACACCGAGCGTCGGCAAGACCCTCTCACTCGTCGACTTCATTAAGAAAATGAATCAATCGATGAATGCTGATAAACCGGAGTTCTACACTCTGCCGGGCAGCCAAGACCTCGTGGCACAGTATCTCCTGCTTTATTCCAACTCCGGCGAACCCGGAGACTTCGATACACTCGTTGATTACGGCTATCAAAAGGCCGTGATCACTGCGTTCGTAAAAGAGGATCGATCCTCTGTGATGGAGAAACTTGCGGGCGATGCCATGGAGTTTGCCAAACTCAACTTCCCTCCAGGAATTGACGTACGAGTAGGTGGTGGCAGCTTAGGAGGGGTGGCGTTGAACGAAATCATGATTCGAGAGAAAGTTCTTAACATTCTCCAAATCATGGCAGCGGTGCTCTTTGTCAGCTCGCTGGTGTTTCGATCTTTAACCGCAGGCATTTTAATCCTGGTGCCCTTGCTAGCAGCGGTCTTAGTAAATTTCGGCGTGATGGGCCTTCTGGGAATTCCGCTTCAGATAGCCACCGCGTTGGTCTCCGCCATGGCTGTTGGGATTGGGGCTGATTATGGAATTTATATGAGCTACCGAATGCGAGAGGAGCTGCAGAATAATTCCGACGAGAGAGCGGCCATGGAAAAAGCTTTTAAGTCGGCTGGCAAAGCGACTCTATTCGTTTCCACCGCGGTGGCCGGAGGGTTTGGAGTGCTGATGTTGTCGTGGGGATTCATGATTCATATCTGGATGGGCTTTTTGATCGCTATGGCGATGTTGGTCAGCTCTGTCACGGCCCTCACCCTCTTCCCGGCGCTCATCTTCTCAATCAGACCGAGCTTTATTTTCTCGAACAAAAAGGAGCACTCACCTATGAAAAAATCTGCTGCAGGCGCGTTGTTATTGGCCCTCATCTTAGGAGGAAATGGTCTAGTGGCCGCTACCGCCCCGACCGCTGAGGAAATTGCTAAAAAAAGTTTTTTAGTATCCAAGACAACCGATTCAACATCTGACTCCACCTTCACGCTTACTAACGCTTCTGGGCAAGAACGCGTTC
>JALHPX010000221.1 GCA_022842225.1 bacterium | reverse complement strand
TTGAAACCCTGGAGGACATGGTCCGATATGTTTCCCCCGATGTCCCCGCGGAAATTACCGCCCGCCTCGACCAGCTGACACCGTGGCAACGCTGGTGGGCGAGCTTGCCCCCGCTCACTCGTCTGTTCTTCCGGTATTAGGTGCCCATCTATTTTTCGGATTTGGCTGCTTATCGCGGTTTTAGGGATTGAAAGCGCTGAGGCAAGTCTAGCCACTCTCCGCACACATTGCAGAAATACTTCGTAGCTCCACCGGCGCCGTATGCGTTCGTTGTGCCCCAGCCGCCGGGCGCCAAATACGCCGGATATTCGGGTTGGTAGCTACCACTGCTTTTTCGGCGGCGGAAATCGAAATCTTTGCCTAGCTCTCTGTCCTCTTTTTGGTGCGCAGAAATCCAGGCCTGAAAATCGCCCTCTAAATTGCGCCGATCATCCTTCGTTGCCGAAAGTTGCTGACGCAGGCGGGTGTTCTCGATTTCGCCCTGAAGCTTCGTTCGCTCCAATTCCGACTTTAAGCGCTCCAATTCCACATTCGTCTGCGCCTGATAATTTGGCGGCGTATACGTCTGCTGGGGCACGTGCACAACCACGGGCGGCACATACTGCTGCGGCACGGTCATTGGGTGGTTGTGACCGCGATGAGAAAGCGATGACTGGGAAGATGCCGGCTGCCGAGATGGCGGTGGAGAACCCTTAATATAGCGTACTGATTTCCTACTCCGCGGCTGCTCAGCCTCTTCGCACAGCGAGCTGGCGATAGCCCGACGACGATTGGTTTCGATTTCCAAATTGGAAGTCGCGATCGTAAATACTTCAATAAAAGTCATTCGGAGTGCTTCGGATTCCGACCCCACTGTTTTGGCGCGATCGACAAGAATGAAAAACACGTCCTCGGATTCGCTATAGATCACCACACGATTCTTCTGTTTGTGCCCAACCTGACGCACGTCTTTAGGCGCATCTTCGTAGCGGGCAATGCCGAGAGTGAGATCTTTTAGAGATTTGGAAATTGAACTTAAAACCGATTCAATCTGCTCGCGCGACATGTCAGATTGAAGGGCGTCAGCCTCCTCGTCGCAGGTAAGGACAACGTCCTTCATATCCGCAACGTACTTGTGCATGGCTTTGGGAACGTCGTCGAAAACCTCCAAGACCTCGTCGATTTCGCGATCATCCGCGCAAATCGGCATAGCGAATCCACAAGCAAAAAGGGCAAGCAACAATTTCTTTTTTAGCACGAGCGTCTCCAAGTCTTAGGAGCAAGTCTCGTTGGAAAAGCGGCGCAGTCAAACTGCCCCAAGTTTATCGTTTCAGTGCGGCGAAACGCACCACGACAACACAGTGAGTCCATTCTTAAGTGTGAAATTCTGGCCTTTTAGGCTGAGCCATAGGAAAATAACCGAAGCTAAACCAGCCAATTCCAAGACGTTACCGCGACTTCCATAACCTATGGCAGAAAGAAACTTCCTACTTATTCTGCTTCTGGTCATTGCATTGCCGGGTTGCGGACCTGGAATTCGTTTGGGAGCGACAAGTTCACTTGCCAACCAAGCGCCAGTCGTAACAAATCCAAGTCTTGTAATTGCCAGTGAGGACCTAACAACCCGCAGAGTAACTCTCAGTTGGTCGGCCGCGACCGACGACTATACGACTGATAGCTCTTTAGAGTACGCCGCCTACCTCTCCACCACCGATTCAGTCTCCACTTTTGAAGCTGCCGATGCCGGGGCCACTCGACTCTTGAGTTTTACCAAGAACGTTTTGCACGCCACGGCAACAGCTTTGACACCCGGCACAGCCTACTACCTAAATGTTTTCGTTCGAGATGCTGACGGCGAAATTTCCAGATACAGCCGGGCGGCGATTACTACCGACTCTTTTGCGGGTGGCGACGGGAGCTCGGGCGCTCCGTACCAGATTGCCACTCTCGCAAACCTGAATAGCGTTCGGGAAGATTTGGCTGCTTACTATGTGTTTATCGACGATATTGACGCTTCCCCCACTTCCGCCTGGTACGATCGAAGAGGATTTGCTCCACTAGGAACTCCCACCGAACCGTTTACGGGAAATATTGAAGGCAATTACTTTGCCATTTCCGGGCTGCACATCGGTCGCTCGAACGAAGACTATGTTGGCTTGATCGGCTACTCAACTAGCACGCGCTCGGTGCGCGAACTTAAACTGTTAAACGCGACAGTAACTGGAAATAGTTACGTTGGAGTGTTGGCCGGCCATGCGGTGGGGACAAGCTTCTCCCGCAGCATCCTCTTAGGACGGTTAACGGCAAACGGTGATTACGCTGGCGGCGCCATTGGGTCTGCCGGAACCGGTTCAACTATTACGGATGTTCTAAGTGGCGTAGTCGTTTCCGGACGCTCGTATGTAGGAGGTTTAGCGGGAACCAGTGCCGCTTCCATTACCTACTCAGGCTCGGATGCCAATGTGAGTTCCTCCGCAAGCCAAGTATCGAACGCTTTCACCGGAGGTCTTGTCGGCGCCAACTCGGGCAGTATTCGATACAGCTACGCGAAAGGGAATGTGAGCGCTCTCGGAAGTTATGTCGGCGGATTCGCGGGCCAGATAACGGGAGCTGGAGTTGTCGTCGACTTCTCAGTCGCTACCGGAGACGTCGAGGGAGAATCCTACATTGGTGGATTCGTCGGCTCAGTCTCCACCTCCAGCACTGTCAGGTCTTGCTTAGCGGAGGGACACATCCTTGCAACGGGCACCGCAGCGGTCGGAGGGTTTGTCGGTAGAACTGCTAGTGCGACTGTGAGCGCAAACCTCGCCACCGGCGTTATTAATGCATCGGCTGCGGTCGCAGGCCAAGCTGGAACTTTCGCAGGCGTCATTGCGGCCGGCACTACTGCCGTGGGAAATATGGGGCGAGATAGATCTTCGTTAAGCTGCATGGGAACAAACCTGGTGGGAGGCTCTACTTGCCGCCTCGTTACCACTGGAACCATCAAACCTTTTGTACCCGTGAGTTTTGATGAGCCGCTAAACTTTGTGCAACTCCGCTACAGCCGCAGCGGAAAAAACTTACGTAAGATAGGGTACGCCGACCAAAGCCAATACCGGATTTCAGGGGGCTGCAGTATCGATGGGGCCACCATTTCTGTAACAGGCTCTATTTCGACTACAACCACCTGCGATAGTTATCACTGGACAGCGGCTCTCAATCTCTCCGCCGTTGCCGACGGTAATATCACTCTGACGGTGACCCAAAACGCAGATGCGGCCAACGCGAAGACTCTCAACCTCTACAAAGACACGAGCTTCTGTTCCAGCAGCCCTTCTTCTGGTTCCTTTGCAGGAGGCACTGGTAGTTCGGGCGATCCCTACACCATATGCACTTCCGCTCAACTGCAAGCTGTGGGAAGCAATCTTGCCTCCAATACTTACTTCAAACTGATGAACAATATTGACCTAAGTGGCGGATTCACGCCTATTGCAGCGGGTGGGAGTGGAGCCTTTCGAGGAAATTTTGACGGCAATGGCTTTGTGATTCGCAACCTAGTCGTCAGCTCCGATACGGATGAACAGGGGTTATTTGGAGAGGTCACCCTAACCAATACCAACTCTCGCGTGCTCAACCTTGGCGTGGAGGATGCTCGAGTAATGGGAAGCCTCTTTGTCTCGCCGCTAATTGGAGCGATGTCGCGGACAGGGCCGATAGGGGTCAACGACATTTACGACCTGTACACAACAGGAGTTGTTGTCGGGATGAACCTTGTTAATAGCACCGACGGCGCGCGCGTGGGTGGGATTGCCGGGGAAATTAAAGACGATAGCCGAAGCGATTTCACCTACCTTTTTTCCTCAACGACCGTGATTAGTCACAATAGAACCTCTGGTGGACTCTTTGGCCGGCTGTCTAACAACGACTACTCGCTCTCGTACGCAACCGGACACATTTTAGGATCGGGCGACGGCTGTGGAGGATTCGTAGGTCAAGCACTTATATCGACGGGAAAAATCAGCCTATCGTACGCCACTGGCTCCGGTTTTTTTGATACTACGCAAAACCCCGGATCTTTTGCGGGATACATAGATGCCGGAAGCATCGAAAATTGCTACGGGTCAGGGAATGTTTTTGGCTCACTCAAAGGAAACGGTTTTATCTCTTATTTGACGAATGGAGCGTCGATTCACTTTGCGTATCATTCGGGACAGATTCTATTTTACATCCTCTTTGAAAACTCAGGATTCGCCACGGCTCTGGGCGCCGGCACTACCATTAATGATTCTTTTACAGTTTCATCCATGTCGTTAAGCACTAGTGGCGCTGGCTTTCTCCGTCAGATTAACGGCGGCGACGGAACGGGGGCCACAGTAAACAACTGCTTTTTTTGGAACCACAGCTGGAGCCCAAGTACGTGCATTCAAACAGATACCAATACGACGGAAGCGGATACCTGTAGCAACGCGGTCACCTCCCTTTCGGATTTCATGGACACTACGGCGGCGGGGGTCTTTAACAACTGGACGTTTGATAACGTCACGGGACCTTGGAAAGTGATGAACGGAACCGACTTGCCCAGACTTTACTGGGAGCCCTAGCCCATTCGAGGGCGCCAGTCTTCGGGCGGGGCATCTATCCAAGTGCCCTCTTCTGTTTGCAGAGAACTTGCCCACAACATGTGGTGCGTATGGGCAAAGGGCCGGCTGTCGATCTGCTCGTCGTAAACACGATCGCCGATTAGGGGAAATCCAGCATGCGCCATTTGCGCGCGCACTTGGTGGCGAATGCCGGTAAAGGTCGTCACTAAGACCTTCGAGTAACCATCTGGATGGCTCTCCAAAACTTTTACCCGCGACGAAGCGGTGTGGGTGGAACTCGCGCGCTCGACCTTCCACGATTTATCCGAAGTGCCCAACTCCTCAAACTCGTCGGCAAACGGATCTTTTTCTTCCGCTTTAAGCACGCGCGCTTTGCCGGTTACCAATAAGAGAGACGTGCGGAGATCGAAATCCGTTTTCTCTGGCGTGCCCCAAACCCACGCTGTGTATCGCTTCTCCACTTTGTGGAGCGAAAAAGCATCGCGCCAGCGAGCGTGCGATTCGGGAGTCAGAGACACAATCAAAAGGCCAGCGGTGTAAGTGTCCAAGCGATGCGGCGCCAATTCGGGCTGAGGCTCGGAGAAAACGGTATTCACTTCTGGGTAGTGAAAACGGGCCCACGCCGTGACGGTGCGATCATCGGAGAGATTCAGCGGCACGCTGGCAATTCCAGCGGCTTTGCTCACTACGACAAAATCGGCGCCATTAAAAATGGGGCGAATAGGCAAATCGCCTGCGCCCGCTTTGAGCTTTTCCAAGCGCTCCGACAATGCGGAGGCATCCAGCTGCTCCGGCACCTCCAGCTTGGCGCTTTTTTTCAAAGGCCTACGGAAGCCGCTCGTTGCATGTGCGGACGTAACCCACGAAGACTCAAACGCCTCGGCAATCTGCCTGCGGCTCAGCCCCGGAAATCGCTCTCTTAATATGAAATCTGCTCTCATAGACCGGGATGGTATATACCAGCCCGCATGAACTCACGGGAAAGAATCATCGCCTGGGACAAGTTTCTTAAGAATATTCGCATCTTTCTACACGAGCGCGGCTATTACGAGGTGCAAACCGACCATCTGGTCCCGGCCGGCGCCTTTGAAGCCAGTATCGATTCTATCCAAGTCAAAGGTAGCTTTGGCGAAGGGGAGCTCCACACATCACCCGAAATCCAGATGAAGCGTCTGATTGCCGAAAG
>JALHPX010000220.1 GCA_022842225.1 bacterium | reverse complement strand
TAACCTCCGCGGCCTTAGCGCGAGACCAATATATAGAAAGTAAAGAACCCCAGGCGTCCCGGGCGGGAGCAGTGCGGAGTAGCCGGATGTAATTTCTCCCCGACCGTGCTTCTTAAGAGCAGGGATAGCTTAGCTTTGCTCGCAATGATGGCTAGCTGCGGCGACGGCTTGCCCGGCGACTGGGTCACATCTCTAATACGGAGAACTGGCTTCGACCCAGGCTTGGAGAGTGGCGGTGTCTGCCGTATTGAAGCCCATTTCCCGGGCATAGTCGGTCACTAAGCGATCCCGGAAATCGAGGTAAGAGCTGCGGTTTCCGCCCGACGTTCGACGTGCTTCTGAGAGAAAAATCTGAAGATCTTCTAGAGGGTGGCGCTCGGCGACTACCTGCGAATTGCCCGACAGGCGCACTTTGCCCGTCGCGGGTTCTACAATCACGTGGCCAGGGGCTAATCGCGGATCGCCGTGGGCCATCTTGTTTGCCCAACGCGGGTTAAGAAAAAACTGAGCAAAGCGGCCGCGCTGATCCGCTGCGGGGCTAGCCGTGCGGACTTGTTGATCTGCCCAAGATCGAGCGTTGGCCGACAGCTGGCCAGAGCCAAACGTTTTTTCTGCGGAATGAACATCGGCGAACATTTTACTAAACTGCGGCTGAAACGCGCGCAGCTGCGTGAGATCTTGAGCGGCGTAGCCATTGCCGCGTTTTCTATACACCCCCCAAAACACGTAATCGTGATCACCCGCCACTCGCCCTTCTAGGGATTGTGCCGCTCTATCGGCCGTGACGCCCAGATATCTGCCAAGCCCCGCGCGCTCCATCAGCACCGCACCGGTAATGGCGTTTAGCCCCTCGGCGCGGTTTTGCTTGTCGTAACGAGAAACGTAAAATTCCGCGGTACGCGTCGGGGGCGCTCCATTCACTCCGGGACGGGTGATATGAACAGCGTAGACTGTCTTGCCGGTTTTCTTATCCGTATTCATCTCCACATCGATTTTCTGATCGTGGGGAATGGCGAAGAGTTCGCGGACGTTCGCGCCCACCCAACTTTTGATTTCTTCGGGAGTTCGACCGGCGGAGCGCACGTTCCTCGGCAGATAAGACATCACCCCGTCGATATCTTGGCCGTTACGCTGATTGAGATTGTGTAATTGAGCATCGGCTAGACCCGCGATCGGAGTATTAATCCGCGTGAGCTCTTTGGCTGGATTCCCGCCTGCATCAAAGCCGTGATAGAGCACCAGCGGCTCGCCCGCACTGGCTCGAATTCTGGCGTCGATATTTGAGAGCAGAGCAGGATTCTTAGCGAACGCATTTCTCACCGCAACGGCCTGGGCATCGGATTGTACTCCATCGACGTGGATTTGGAGCTTATCGCCAGCGCCTAGAAACACGATCTTTAAACGCCGAGAGTCGTTGTCCTTGCTGGCATCGACTTTAAATTCCGCCATGGCTTTGGTGGCTTCCAGCGCAATCGTTTCGTTTAGAATCCGAATGCTCGGAGCATCGGAGGCCCTCATGTCCTTTAAATGTTTGGGCGTTGCTTGCAGCGGTAAGTCCTCTGGGAACATCAACACCGCCGCTGTATCCAGTCGATAATCCTCGAGCGTCCCCAGCGAGGTCCGTTTGCCACTCCAAGACTGACTAAGGTACTTCGGGGTCCACTTGGGCACGCGCTCCGCCAGCCATTTGCCCAAGGCAACCGCGGTAGGCAATTGATACGACAACGAGTCAGGACTCGTATTTGGCGAATAGCGCCCTGGATCGACGACACCGGGCTGATTCGGTTGCTGCCGATCGCGTTTACTGGCAACCCCTCCGCTAACCACCGTTGCCCCACCCAAGTCGACAGGCGCATGGACTGGATCTTTACTCCCCGCAACCGTTCCAATCGGGACCGCAATGCCGGTGGTTTGAATGCCGATAGTGGCTTCTACCGGCGGAGTGGAGCCTCCATCGGGAGTACGAAATCCAAAATTCACGTCCCCTCGAATGGCCTGCTCAATCGGCTTTACAGCCGCCCCACCAAATTTGCCGTACATCGTCTGGTAGAAACTAGTCTCTTGTCCCACGGACGTAAGCAGGCGGCCGGTGAAGTCTGCCTTGGTACCGTCCTTGCGTGTGTAAGTAATTTTCAGGGGATTGCGATCGTCCCCAGTGCCTTCGGCAATTTCTACATCGCGGTTGTAGTGAATGACCTCCACTACCGGCTTATCTTTCAAGAGCGCCAGATAGAACTTGCCGGGAACGACGTTGCCGAGAGTGTCGCGCATTTCTTTTACAACCACTTTGTCAGAGGCATAGGTGAAGGTTTGCCTTTTTCCCGACGAGTCCGTGAGAGTGACGAGCGACTTGCCGCCTGGCTGAGACTCCACTTTTGGATCGGTAACGTTTTTTACGAACGCGTCGGAGTTAATAAAATCAACGTACTCCCGGAAAACAGAATCTTTCACCGGGTCCTGTGCGGAACCTACCAGCACTTGAATGGGTTGTTTCAAATTTGGCTTCGCAGCCAGCATCCGATCAATCACAACTAGACTGGAGTACCCCCCACCCACAATAGCGACGCGATCGGTGTTCATAAAATCCCGCACTTGCTCGTCGGGAATTTGGAAAAAAGCGCTCGCTTCATGCACAGGAGGCGCGCCTTTTTTTGGCGCCTGTGGATTTTGAATCTGCTCTCGGATTTCATTTAGCGATCGGGTCGTAATGGCATGCGAAGTGGAACCTGCTTTGAACGGGTTCATGGGTTTCCCAAGCCCCGTAAAATTAGCGACAAAATTTGAGAAGAACTTCTCCTCTTTGCCGTCTTTCCCAAACTGCGCCACAACCATCATGTCGACGGGTTTACCGTCGCCGCCTTTGGGCCATTTTGAAGGATCTTCTTGCGCGAGTTTGATGAGTTCCTGATTCAGAGTGAACTCTTTAGCATCCGCTGCAATGAGCCCCTTGGCTTTGAGATACTGCAACTGTTGCGCGGGAGACATCGCGACTAATTCGCGGGCAAGTTCCACTAGCTTGCGGGGGATGACTTGTTTCACATTGGCGCCAAATAGCGTCTTCGAAGCATTGCGCGCCACTGTGTGATTCATCGTCTCGCCCATCACGCCTGAAGAGACGTAAGAATTATCTTTGAGCCCCACATACTCCCGTGGATTAGGAATGGCGTAGTTATTCACCAGGTCAGGAAACTCATTCACCGTGAGCAAATTAGCGGTCATGTGCTCGCGGCCATCCCGGCGATGGGCAAAGACTTCCGCACTCGGAACATCTCCGGCACTCAAGCAAAGGGCTGGGGAGCCACGTTGCCCTTCTAGCTGATAGAGCGCCGCAATGCCGGCCGCACCACTGCCTATGACAAGGTCCGGAACCACGCGACCGTCGTCATACTCAGGTAAAGACGTGAAATGCTGCTTGAGCGCATTGCTCTCTGCCTCGATATTATCGAGCACCACTTCATTGAGCTCTTTGCGAACGACCGTGTGGGCTTCTGGATAGACCGGGCCCTTCACCGTCCCGGAAGGATCAATGGCATCCGGCAGTGACCGAACGGTCTCCAGCCCGTCTTTTGCCGGCTCCGCGACCAAAAACCGTGGCCGGGGAGCTTCGACAGTTGCTACCTCCCGAACAACCGCCACTCCTCGGGTGCTTAAAGCCTCCATGCGCGCCACACACCCGTCGTCCATGCCGAACAAGCGGGCGGGCAGCGCTAGGAACCCAAATAGGGCTAGCCAGGTTATAAGAATGCGACTCATCGTAATGGTATCGGGTATTTAGGGCCAAAATTGAGCTCAAAACCATCGACCATAACGCGCAGTGCGGCTAGAATAACGACGTGAACATCGCTCAATACAAAGCAGCCAAGGAGCTTCGGCGCCTACAGGAATGGCAGCCGCGGGCCACGTGCGAGAGCTGTAAGAAGCCTATCGCCACCTGCTATTGCTCCCTGATTCGTCCTTTTAGCTCCGACCCGCAGTTTGTGATTCTGATTCACCACAGCGAAGTAAAGCGCACGATTGCTACGGGGAGGATGTCGCATCTCTGTCTGAAGAACTCTTATTTTTTCGAAGGCACGGACTTTACTCACGACGAGAAGGTGAATGCGCTGCTTGCAGATCCCCGTTTTCACCCGGTGGTGCTCTACCCTTCTGCAACTGCGGTGAATTTGTCGACGCTGACATTGGAGCAGCGCCGCGTGCAGTTCCCAGCCGACAAACAGCTATTGGTGTTTGTAATCGACGGCACTTGGTCCCAGGCAAAGCGAGTGCGCAGACTCAGTCAGAATATTTCCGGGCTGCCGTATATTTGCTTCACGCCGCCCAGGCCCTCTGGCTTCCGCGTGCGCCAACAGCCCGCCGAGCATTGTTTCTCGACGATAGAATCGATTCACCACCTGATTGAGCTAATGGGCGGTGGCGGGGATGATGCGCATGCGAGCATGCTGCGCACCTTTGATCGCATGGTGGAGCAGCAAGTGGAATACGGACACCTGCGCAGCTTCCGTCACAAAGTCATCAAGTAGTTACCCGAACATTTCCTTGATGGTCTTTTGGCGATAGGCAAAAATCGCCTCCACGTCTTTTCGGATCTGCCATCCCAGCAAGAGATCCCCCACCCGCCCCAGCGGCACTCGGTAAAGCACGCGGTCCTTCATCTCGGTGCCCCCGTTCTTCTCGGCGAAGCTATGCGTGTGGTGCCAAATAGAATAAGGCCCGATTAGCTGCGTATCGACAAAGCCGTAGGGCGGATTCCAATTCTCGATCCGCGTTCGCCATTTCATCGGCACGCCTTTTATCTTGATGCGGTAATCCAGAAGGGTGCCTTGCTCGATTTGCGGCGTCGACATGTTGAGAATGCGAAACTGGACCCAGGGCGGAGTAATTACCTCTAGGTTCTTGGCGTCAGAAAAGAACAAGAAAACCTCCTCCAACGAGCGCGGCACCCATTGGGAGGTTTCAAAAACCCGGCATTTTTTCTCGATGAGCGAAATATTCATGCGCTTATTGTGCCGCGCTTCCCCCAGCTTGCAACTTGAGTTTTGCCGCTATAAATAGAGCCTCTCCATGCCAGGTTTTACGAACATTTCGACCTATCAGTTTTCGCCGCTTCGCGACCTTAAACCGTTGCGCGAAAAGCTGATTGACCGTTGTAAAGAGTGGCAGCTCAAAGGCACCATTCTCCTCAGCACGGAGGGGATCAATCTCTTTGTTGCCGGAAAAGCAGCGCAAATCCAATTGCTGCTAGACCTGCTGCACCAGGTACCTGGTCTGGAAGGTCTGACTCCAAAAATCAGCGAGAGCGACGAGCAGCCATTCACACGGATGCTTGTCCGCATCAAAAAAGAGATCATCGCCTTTGGCGTTCCAGGAATCGATCCGTCCAAACGCACTTCGCCCAAATTACCCGCCAAGCAACTCAAGCAATGGCTCGACGAAGGCAAGCCGATTACGTTGCTCGATACTCGCAATGACTACGAGATTAAATTGGGCACGTTCGATCGTGCCCTGCCGATTGGCATCAAGCACTTCCGCGATTTTCCCAAGGCAGTCGGACAGCTTTCAGATACATTAAAGGATCAACCCATTGTCATGTTTTGCACAGGTGGGATTCGCTGTGAAAAAGCTGGCCCTTACATGGAGAGCCAGGGGTTCAATCAGATTTTCCAATTAGACGGCGGCATTCTGAAATACTTTGAGGAATGCGGCAACGCGCACTACCAGGGAGATTGCTTTGTGTTCGATCAGCGCGTGGG
>JALHPX010000219.1 GCA_022842225.1 bacterium | reverse complement strand
CTACGGTGCTGGTGCTATTCAGGTTTTGGAAGGATTGGAAGCAGTCCGGAAACGACCTGGCATGTACATCGGCGATACTGGCATCCGTGGTCTGCATCATTTGATCTGGGAAATCGTCTATAACTCTATCGACGAAGCAATGGCCGGACATTGCACCAACGTCACTCTCACTATTCACATCGATAACTCCATCACGGTAGATGATGATGGTCGCGGTATTCCCGTCGATATCCACCCGACAGAAGGCATCTCGGCACTCGAATTGGTTTTGACCAAACTCCATGCCGGCGGAAAATTCGATAACAATGCTTATAAAGTTTCGGGCGGTTTGCACGGGGTAGGGATTAGTGTCGTCAACGCCCTCTCTGAAACAGTCACCGCGGAAGTGCGTCGTGACGGCAAAGTCTACGTACAAAATTTTAAAAAAGGCACTCCGATTGGTGGCGTGAAAGAAGTCGGAGTGACCGACAAGCGCGGCACTCGCATTATCTTCAAACCAGATGCCTCGATTTTTGAAGTTTCGGAATTCAACTACGAGACGATCGCTAACCGCATGCGTGAATTGAGTTTCCTCAATAAAGGCGTGCGTTTGAATTTGATCGACGAACGTTCTGAGAAGAAAGCTGAGTTTTTCTCGGAAGGCGGTTTGAAATCTTTTGCCGAGTACATGAACAAGGCAAAGACTGTCTTGCACAAAGACGTCATCTATTTTTATGCCGAAGCGACTGGGATTTATCTCGAGCTCGCGATGCAGTGGAATGATGGATACAAGGAAAATATCCTCACCTTCGCTAATAACATCAATACGATTGAAGGCGGCACGCACTTAGCTGGCTTGAAGGCCGCACTCACCAAGTGCATCAACAAATACATTGAATCCAATGGCCTCAATAAAGATCTCAAAGAGAGTCTGACCGGCGAAGATATTCGTGAAGGAGTCGCGGCGGTCATTAGCGTCAAGATTCCCAATCCACAGTTTGAAGGACAGACCAAAACCAAACTTGGAAACTCCGAAGTTAAGGGAATGGTCGAGAATCTTCTAAATGAGCGCCTGTCCATTTTCTTAGAAGAGAATCCCGCTGAAGCAAAACGCATTGCCCAGAAAGCAATTGAAGGCGGACGCGCCCGTATTGCCGCTCGTAAAGCGCGTGATTTGACTCGTCGTAAATCGGCTCTCGATTTTGCGGGGCTCCCTGGCAAGATGGCCGATTGTCAGGAAAAAGATCCTGCACTCTGCGAGCTGTTTATCGTCGAAGGGGATTCAGCAGGTGGGTCTGCCAAGCAAGCGCGCGATCGCAAGAACCAAGCGATTTTGCCGTTAAAGGGTAAAATCTTAAACGTCGAAAAAGCGCGTTTCGACAAGATGCTGGAATTTGCCGAAATTCGTACTTTGATTACGGCTCTGGGAACTGGCATTGGCAAAGACGACTACGACATCGCCAAAGTCCGTTACAACAAGATCGTCATCATGACCGATGCCGATGTCGACGGCGCGCACATTCGCACACTCTTGCTCACTTTCTTTTACCGGCAGATGCCGGAGATTATTGAAAAGGGCTTTCTCTACATCGCGCAGCCGCCGCTCTACAAAGTGAAAAAAGGTAAAACCGAGCGTTATCTGCAGAACGATGCGATGTATGAAGATCTTGTTCTGGGCTTAGGCCTCGAAGACGTCGAGTTATCGTCGAAAAAAGGGCCGGTCGAGAAGACCACGGCAAAAAACGTTTTTAGAAAAGTCGGTCAGTTCAATCAGTTGATTCAAACTATTGCTCGTCGTGCGGACGGAGAACTCATTCGCCGGTTGGCACGCGATATCCGATGGGATGGCGAGTGCTTGAAAAACGAAAAGCTGATTAAGCAGCTGCTCGACGAATACGCCAATGTTCTTCTGGAGCGCCACGATGGCAGCCAATTCCTCTATCAACTAAAAGAAGACAAAGAGCACGGCTGCTTGTTGGCAGAATGCACAACGTTGCGAAACAGCTTAAAGACCAGCACTCGTATTACGCACGATTTCTTAGAGTCGACACAGTTACAAGAATTGCGCCGCATCTCGGATAGTTTTGATGCGTTGGGCACCGGACCTTTCCGCGTGGTTCTCGATGATCAGAGCGAAGATTCGTACGACGATATCGAGCATCTAAAGGACTTTATTTTCTCCCACGGTGAATCGGGACTGCAGATTCAGCGCTATAAGGGTTTGGGAGAAATGAACCCGGAACAATTGTGGGAGACCACAATGGATCCAACTAAACGATCGTTCCTGCAAGTCCAGATCGACGATGCAGTACAAGCGGACAGTATTTTTGCAACCCTAATGGGCGATCAGGTAAAACCACGACGCGATTTTATCGAGGAGAACGCTCTAAAAGTTCGCACTCTGGATATTTAGAAAGTTTTTGGTAGCTAATGGAAACAATTTCCCACGTCATTCCAGTCAGTATCGAGGAACAGATGAAGGATGCGTACCTAGAGTACGCAATGAGCGTGATCGTGGGTCGCGCGCTTCCAGATGCTCGCGATGGAATGAAGCCTGTGCATCGTCGGATTTTGTACGCGATGTACGACATGGGAAACACCCATGATAAGCCTTACAAAAAATCTGCCCGTATCGTCGGTGACGTAATTGGTAAATACCATCCGCACGGCGATAGCGCTGTGTACGAAGCCATGGTCCGGATGGCGCAAGATTTCTCCATGCGCTACACGCTGGTGGAAGGGCAGGGTAACTTTGGTTCTGTCGACGGTGATACCGCGGCAGCCATGCGATATACCGAAGTCCGCCTTGAGAAGCTCGCTGGCCAAGTTCTTGCCGATTTAGATAAAGAAACCGTCGATTTCACTCAGAACTACGACAACTCTTTGAAAGAGCCGACGGTATTACCTACGCGTGTTCCGAATCTTTTGATCAACGGCGCTTCGGGTATTGCGGTGGGAATGGCGACAAATATTCCGCCGCACAATCTCAGCGAAATTATCGATGCTCTAAAAGCGGTGATTGCGAATCCAGCAGTGACTCCGCTCGAACTTCTGAAAATTGTTCCCGGCCCTGATTTTCCGACCGCTGGTTACATCTACGGTTCCAAAGGATTGAAAGAAGCCTCGCTCACCGGCAAGGGCGTTATCCAGTTGCGCGCTAAGGCGGAGATCGAAACCTTTAAAGGCGAGCGCGAACGCATCGTCCTCACGGAAATTCCGTTTCAGGTCAATAAAGCGAAATTGATCGAAAACGTCGCGGACCTGGTGCGCGAAAAGAAAATCGAAGGCATCAGCGATATTCGAGACGAATCGGATCGCAAAGGCATGCGCGTAGTTTTTGATCTGCGCAAAGACGTCGATAGCCGCGTAATTCTCAATCAGCTTTATCTCAACACTCAGATGCAGACCTCCTTCGGCATTAGCATGTTGGCGCTCGATCGCGGCCAACCGAAGGTCATGTCGCTCAAAGAATTCCTCATCGCGTTTTTAAATCACCGCAAAGAAGTGGTGACGCGTAGAACGTTGTACGAACTGCGCAAGGCAGAAGAGCGCGCGCATATCTTGGTTGCTTTGAAAAAAGCCGTCGAGAATCTGGATGAAGTTGTAGCTCTGATTCGCAAAGCAGAGAATCCTAACGTCGCTTCCGACCAGTTAATCGAACGCTTTAAATTTTCTCCCGTACAAGCCAAAGCTATTTTGGAAATGCGCCTACAGCGCCTGACGGGTCTCGAGCGCGACAAGATCGTTAAGGAATACGAAGACACGATCAAGTTTATCGAAGAACTCAAAGGCATTTTGGCTGACGAGAAAAAAGTCCTGGCGATCATCAGCAGCGAGCTGGAAGAGATTAAGACGCAATTTGGCGATGCTCGCCGCACGAAGTTTATTGCGGAACAAGACGAAGTTACTGCCGAAGATTTCATTACTGACGAATCGACAGTCGTCACCGTGACCTACACTGGCTACATCAAGCGCTTGCCGCTCGATACTTACCGCTCGCAAAGACGTGGTGGCCGAGGTGTTACCGGTGCGGGCGCTAAAGCCGAAGATTTTATTTGGCATCTCTTTGTCGCGTCCACTCACGACTACATCCTGGTTATTACCGACCAAGGCCGCTTGTATTGGCTCAAGGTCCACAAGATTCCAGAAGCCAGTCGCTCAGCGCGCGGCAGACCGATTATCAACTTGCTCAATTTAGGCACCACCGAGCGTGTCCAAGCCGTGTTGCCTGTAAAAGAATTTAAAGAGAACGAATTCATCGTCATGGTTACGCGCAAAGGCGTGATCAAAAAGACTTCGATGATGGAGTTCTCCAATCCCACTAAGCGCGGCATCATTGCGTTGAAGACCGATGATGGCGACGAGCTGATTGACGCTAAGCTGACACACGGAAGCGACAACATCGTGCTCGTGAGTAAGCTTGGTCAGAGCATTCGCTTTGAAGAGAGCGAAATCCGCGCCATGGGCCGGAATGCTCGCGGTGTAACCGGCATGCGCTTAGATGAAGACGACAAAGTCATCGGCATGGAAATCGCCAAGCCGGACGATTTTAAGGACGGTCAGATTCTGACTGTGACCGAAAAAGGCTTTGGTAAGCGAACAGCGCTCGAAGAGTACCGCGTTCAGGGACGGGGCGGCTCCGGTATCAAGACCATGAGCGTGACCGATAAAAACGGTCCGTTGGTCGCTGTGCGCCAAGTTCGCAACGAGGATCAAATCCTCATCGCTTCCACTCAAGGTAAGGTTATTCGCACCCGTGTTTCGGAAATCTCGGAAGTGGGACGAATTGCGCAAGGCGTCCGTCTTATCAGCTTGGAAGATGGCGAAATAGTAGGCGCAGTCGCTAAAATAGTGGAAAATGATGACGAGGGCGACACGTCCGGTCATGGTTCCACAGAGGACTCTCCAGAAAGCGAAGCTACCGCGAGTGAATCCGCAGAATCGAATTCAGACGACTCAGAAGGCTCAGGTACTGAATCGGATAGCACCGAAGAATAGCGCCTGCGTTTTATTTCTCTTTTGTCTGCTTTTAACGACGATTTCTTGCACAGAGCGGCGCCAGGATGGTTTGCTGACCGAGGCAGAGCATTACATTGGCGAGGGCAAACACACCGAAGCTTCCACTGTTTTGAGAAAAGCGGTCGCACTCGATCCGGAGAGCAAGGCGGCCGCAAAGGCCATGTACAAGCTGGGGTTCCTGCTAGAGAGCTATCTGAAAGACTATGAAGGTGCGCTTCTCAGTTATCAGGAATTCAGTCGGCTGAGCCAAGATAGCGTAAGCCGCTACGAAGTTCTCAAGCGGGTAGCTAATCTTTACTTCGAATATCTAAACGATCCAGAGAAAGCCGCTGAGACCTACGAAAAAATTATCGAGCTAAGTCCAGATAGTTTAGAGCGCGACTTTTTGCGTTTCCGCCTCGGGAAGTCTTTTTTTCGCACCAATGAATTTGAAAAAGCGCGCCAGCAATACCAAGTGCTTATCGACGAATTTCCCAAGAGTCAGCTAGTGGCATCGGCGCGTTTTGAAATCGGTAATTCGTATTACATGGAAGGCAAATACGAAGTAGCGATTGAGGCGTTGAAGCAGGTGCTGCGGCACCACGCGGGAAGCGATTACGCCATCGAAGCGCAGTTTCAGATGGCGCAATGCTTGGAGCACCAAGATAAACTTTCGGACGCGCTCGCAACCTATGAGGCGATTCGCGAAAACTATCCGAGCCGTAAGGTGGTGGACTTTCGCTTGGCCTCCCTGCAGAAGCGCATGAAGAAGAGTAAATAAGAGCTATG
>JALHPX010000218.1 GCA_022842225.1 bacterium | reverse complement strand
TTTGCGTGCCACTTCCGAGATCTTGGTGTTTAGCCAAGTGCCCAGGCGGGATTGCCAAGTGTAGTGAAGCGCGCGGTTAGCAACACCGGTAATGATGTTTTCAAACCAGTTAGGAAAATATTTTCCTAACTCGACTTTGCCTAAGCGCGTTTCAGTCACCTGTACTTGCAGTTCTTCTAAGCTACCGCTCTTGCCGAACGATACTGCTGCATTGATTTCCGCCCACTCGACGCCGATACCAACGGAGCCTTTGAGTTCTTGGCAGAACGTTCCCGCATTCTGAATGCCACCTTTGGCTTTGCCAAAGATGTCTCCGAAACGAGCAAACGCGATGACGCGTCCATCTTCTTGAAGTCCCAGCTTCACGTCATCCAAGATGCCCTTAAGACCGACATCGTAGGAATAAAACGCTTGGCTACACCAACTACTCTTCCAATTGGTTTTCTCTTTCCAGCTGCCTTCCAGAGTTTGATTCTCCATGAAGAAAGCATCTTCGAGACTTCCCCAGTTGATAGAACTTGCAATCGATGGTGCTGCGACTGCGGGTTGAACTTGTAATCCGACGACAAACAACGTGGCCAATACGAAATACCGAAACAACATTATCCCCCCCATGATGGTAATAAATACAGGCTTTCAAAACACACACATCTCCCCAAGACGGGCATGCTTTCTTATTTGAAAACCTTGTTTCCGACTTCTGCTGCGAAAATTTTTGAGAATCTTCGAAGCAAATGAACCACTTAACTGCTTGTTGGGTGCTTATACGACTCCCTCACTTTCAAGGGAGCGTTTAAACAAGTCAAGTTTGTTGCCGTTTATCGTCGATAGAAATTTCGCAAAGCTGCACTTCCAGAATACGTGCGAGTGCCGCGGCGCGATAGCTGCGCACCTTATAAATTTTTCCCTGCAACCATCGACGCAGCGTGGTCTTGTGCACGCCAGTCATCTCACTTACCCACCACCGCTTTAGGTCGAGCACTCGCAAAAGACGCTCGATCTCGTCGACATGCAGGTGCACCCATGTCGCTGGAGTAGGTTCGGATGCAAGTGGCAAACCAGGACTTAGAACTTTCATTTTTTTCTCCTTGTTGTGAAGTGGCTTGTGCAAGGGCGTTGCCAACGCGACTTCAGGCTAGGAGCGCGCAAAAACATCATTTGGGGTGGATTTGTTTTGGAAGCGGTGGACTGGATTCTGGTCTAACGAAGTGTGCGGAACGAAACAATCGCCGATTCCGCGCGGCGGCCATCCCGATCTTTAGAGACCGCGCGAGCTCGGTACAGCGTATTTGGCGCGAGACCTCTCAGCGTTATGGAGTGCGCGGTCACCGCTTCACTCGACAGTGGGCTAGCTTGATCAATGGCACCTGAACCAAACTCTATTTGCGAATCAGCTGGCAGATTCGTCGTCCAGCTGATCGTCGCGGAGTTGGTGTTCACCAACGTCACGGCGACGTTCTCGACTACAATCGGTGTCGTGCGTACTTCCCAAGTATGCCTTACGCGTGCGCTTTCCAGCCCGGCTCTATCCGTCGCGAAAATTTCCACTTGATGCGTACCGTTGGTAAGTCCAGAGATCCGCCAAGGCGACGAGCAGGCACCGAAAGCCGCGCCATTGAAAGAGCACTGGGCCGCCGTGGCATCCGCGCTCATTGTGAAGCTAACAGACATGCTCGTCTGCGAAGTGGGTGAGAACGAAGGCGATGTCGAGCTAATGGAGACAACCGGCGGGCTCGTATCCACAGTCCAATCGTATTTCTTGGCAGCGGATTTATTTCCTGCCAAGTCAGTGGCCGTAATCGATATCGAGTGAGCGCCTTCCTTAAGAGCAGAATAAGCGACAGGCGATGTGCACTCAGCTGCCGCAGCACCATCGAGTGCGCAACTAAACTTGCTTGCTTCGTTGGCACTAAAGAGCAACGAAATCGTTGTTTCCGAGGTAACGCTGCTGGCCGGAGTAGCAGCACCGAGGAACACCACCGGCGCCGTAAGGTCGATTACCCACATGCGCGAAAGTTTATTGGAGCTTCGGCCCAAGGCATCGCGCGCAGAGATCGTAATCAGATGCGTGCCTTCCGCTAATCTGCTTTGGGTAAACGGAGCTACACAATCGCTCGCTTTTCCATCTAACTCGCAGGTGAACGCAAGCGCCTTCTTATTACCTTCAAATGCAGCCGAGACATCTTGAGCGGCCGTCGGAGATTCCGAAGGAGCAAAGCTAGACCACGTGATTGCCGGCACCAGCGTATCGACGATCCAGTCCTTGGCGACGACCGCCGAGCGATTACCTAACGTATCCTCGGCATAGAATTCTGCACGGTGCTGGCCATCGGCCAGGCCGCCGACTGCCCACTCCGCCGCGCACGGAGCCGCGGCTTGGGCATCGAGCTTGCAGTAGAAAACCCCTGCTTCAGTAGACGATAAACTGGCAGAGGCAGTGGTATCAGATGTCAGATTTGCCGCTGGCAAAAAGCGATTGACCGTCAGAACGGGCGCGGTGGCATCGACACTCCAAGACCAGCTGACGGCAGGTCCAAACTCGGACAATGCATTGAGCGCTCGCACTTCAAAGAGGTGCGCACCATCTTTTAATCCGGAGTAAGACTGCGGGGAAGAACACGCGGTCCAAACACCCGCGTCTAACTTACATTCAAAACTGGCAGCTCCAGTGGAGCTAAAGGCAAACTCAATCGCGCTCTTAGAAGTGATCTTATCCGCCGGCTCGGCCTTATCAATCGACGTAATTGCGGTGGCGGCTACTTCCCAGGTGTCTACGTACGTTTCCGAGATGTTTTTCGCTGCATCCACGGCATAGATTTCAAAACGGTGTTCGCCGTCCATCAACTCGTTGATAACTAGATCGCCCGAGCACTCGGCTTTTTCACCGCTATTGAGACGACAGAAGTATTTCACGGTCTCATTCGACTCGACGTGGATGCTAAACGATCGGCTCGCACTGCGAGCTTCTCCGGGGGTACGGTTGTACCAGGTGATCTTCGGAGCAATCGTGTCTACTATCCAAGGCAAAGTTACTTGGTCGCTGGTGTTGCCAGCGGCATCCATAGCCGTGACAACCGCGGTGTGCTGGCCTTCCGCTAAATCACTGAGAGCCCAAGGCGAGACACAGCCTGCAGCGGGCTGACCGTCGAGAGAACAACTAAACTCGGCGGCTTCGTCGGAGCTGAATTCCACGCGAGCTATTTTCGAACTCGCTGGTGACAGCAGCGGCTCCACTAACGAGGCAACGAGTTTCGGACTCTGGGAATCCACAATCCACTCGTGGCTAAGTTGGGCGGAATTACCCGCAGTATCGGTAGCGCTAATCGTGACCGTGTGCGGTCCATCCGCTAAAGGCTCTAACGTAAAAGGATTAGGACAGCTTGCGAGCAGCTTGCCATCAAAGGTGCATTGTAATGTGGCCGATTCGCTCACGCTCAATTGAGCGGAGAAGCTGGTCTTGGACGAAGGCGAGCGATTGGGATCCAAATTCGTCCAGGCTAATTCTGGGGCGGTTCTATCGACGATAAATCGATAATCAATACTTGCAGACTCCGCTCCGTTCATCCAGCCACTGACACGGACAGAGTGAGCACCCTCTTCAAGAGAAGTGACTTTAAAGGGCGATGTGCAAGCCATGGCGGCATTGCCGTCGACAGCGCACTTAGTTTCCGCAGTGCGGTTGGCTAGGAATTCAAACGTAAACTCCGTGGCATTGGATCTTTCTGCGGGTGTTTTCACCCACGAAAGTTTCAGCGGCTCAGAATCCACTACCCAGCGGTGAATCGCGGGGCGGCCGATGTAGAAATAGTCGTAGTACCAATTACCGGGAAACCACCAACGCTGTCTCAGGACTTGGCGAATTTCAACGACGTGTTTGCCAGCAGAGAGACGATCATACTTTGTGGGCGAAGCGCACACCTTGTAAGGACCCCCGTCTAAACGGCATTCCATGTACGCGCCAGAACCCCAATTCGCAGCGGGCTTAAACCAAAACTGTTTGGAGGTGATGCCCGTAGGGCTTGCTGCTGGATCTACTTTCGTAATCAGCACACTCGGAGGCGGCACATAAACGTAGATCCAAGAACCAGATATTGGACCCGCACGTCCTGCTAGCGAAAAGGCGCGAACAGAAAGACGATGAAAACCATTTGCTAAATCCGTAACCTCCCACGGCGAAGCACAGGGGGTCCAGGCTTTGTCATCCAACCGGCACTCGAATTTCGAAATCGGAGCATTGGCCCTAAACGTTGCCTTGATTTCGTCGACGTAAAGAACCCACTGACTGGGCGAGAACTGTAAATTCGTAATAACAGGAATGCGATCGCCCTTGTTCTCACTAAAAACAAAGCGCGCTTTGAGGATGCGCTGAGGAGCGGTGATCCAGAAATTAGCGATGCCGCCACGACGCTGTGAATTTCTTAGAGACTGATTGAAACCTTGGCCGGTTCCCCAATCAAAAGCATCCAAGGCGACAACGAGTTCCCAGCCGATCGCAACTTTTTCCCAACGCACAGCATCTGTGTAACCAAAATGAGAATGGCACTGAGAGCGGCCAAAGAGGCCCATTTCGAAATGCTTCGCGTCAAACACCGTATTACCGGCAAAGCTGATTCGCAGTTCTGCGGAATAGGAATCCGTCAGCAATCGGTCCGCGATCCGGCCGAACTGGATCTGCTTGCTATTGACGCTACCCTGCACTGTTTCCGTCGCAACGTCTCCAGCAGATGCACTTCCAGATACTGTCAGACTGGAAATCAGGAGAAACGCCGTGAGGTAAAGAGGGAGCGGGAAGATGTTCCACATACGTACCATGACTAAAATCCTCCCTTAGGATTTGACTCTAAGTCTACGCAACCTTCCTGAAGGCATTAGGGAGCTACCGTGCCGGGGGCAGCACAATTTAGGGCCCAATTGTGATGGTTCCTTCACATTTGTGCCTGGGGGGTGTTACGATCGGTCTAACTCGCTTGATTTACTAACTCTTTAAACTTACATGCGCCTATCGATTCGCTACAAGATTCTGGGGGTCTTAGGCGCGCTGCTTCTCGCCGCGGTCGCGTGCTACACGGTGCTAGCTTCCTTCATCTTCACCGAGCAAAAAACCGCGCTGCTCTACGATATCAATCACAGCATCGCAGTGAACGCGGCCTCGCAAGTGCGCTCGAGCTTGTTGCAGGCGGCCGATCAAATGAGATTGTTTGCCGTTGCAGAACTCTTATCAAAAAAAACCGGATTCCGGTTACCCCCTCAGAGCCTGGCCCAAGCCTTTATTCAGAAGGCAGCGCTATTCAAGAAAACGGGCGACACCTTTGTGCCCGCTGCTCTTCCCAGCGACATTCCCAAGCTGGAAGTAAAGACCGACGATATTCACAACTTTCTAGAAACAGCGACGCAGCAGCAGTACGCTTTCTCTAACGGCAATCAAATCCCAGGATTTTCAATGGGCGCGTTCTATCTCGCCACCAAATTGGAAATCTCCACGGGCAAAACTCCCGATACTTACGTTGTCTTAGGCCAACTGGCCGGCCAGCTACTTTTTGAACCGCTGCAGTCCGCCACGCTCTTTCAATCCTTCTTGGTGAATTCTGCCGGCGAAAATCTCTTGCAGATTGGTAAGAACAGCATCGAGCAGCCGCAGGCACTGCAGGGGCATCCGGTGCTCGACCAAATCAAGCGCAGCCCTGCTTCAAGCGGCACTCAGTCGTTTGAATTTGAAAAACGCCGATTCTTAGGAGCCTTTGCTCCCGTGGGAGTGTCAGATCGGAAGAGCACACGT
>JALHPX010000217.1 GCA_022842225.1 bacterium | reverse complement strand
CGGCGCACGCGGGGCTGCGCCTGAGTGGTTAGTGTCTGAGAATAGATTTGGTTTCTTTAGGCTTCCATGGTGCTCTGGTAGGACCAGAGGCCTTAAGAATAAACGACAAAGACTTTGGGCGAAAGAGGGCAAATTTTGTGCCGCAAATCCCGTAGCACATTTCTGCGGGTGCGATTAATGTTCCGAGAATGGATGCGAGGCACCTAGAAGACATTGTCCTCCAAGGAACAGCAGTTCTTGAGAAACTCGCCGAGATCGATAGAGTCGACGAGTTTTTTGAAGCCGTCGATTCCGATGACTTTCGGCAAGCCACACGTTTGATGCGCGCCGCGGGGGTCGACGAAGAAACGATTTCCATGGTCATCAAGAAAATGGCGGACGCCTAAATCACCTGGCTGAAATGTGCTCGTTGGAGTTCGCACCTCTTAATCACTTTTTTGCGGAAAAAAAACAGCGGGTGTTTGCTCTGCCGCAAACACCCGCTTCCTTTTCGGCCCGAAAGTAGATGGGCACCTTTTGGGTTATTTGATCCCGCAACGGAATTTGAATTTTTCCCAGTTGCCGATGCGGGTGGCGTCGGAGTGGATGGTGTCGGTGATGCGGCCGCCGCCGCCGACTGCCGTTAGATAATTGCCGCTAAAGGTTTTAATCGCGTAGTAACCGCGGCCTAAGGATTCAAGTTGGAAACCTTCCCAGTCGCGGAGTTTTGTCGCGTCAGAGTGCATGACATCTCTAATGCGTCCACCGCCATCCACGGCCGTTAAGTAATTGCCCGTTTTGGTACGAATTCCGTAAGTGATGTTGGGCGTGCCGGCGTCCGAATCCACTAGAGTGAATTTTTCCCAAGCCTTGGCTTGGGTTGCATCGGTGTGGAGCACGTCGTGGATCCGACCACCGCCGCCTACAGCCGTTAAATACCGACCGTTGTAGGTCTGAATATAGCAATTGGTTGGGGCGTTTTTTGCCTCCGCTTCGGTGGAAATAAGTCCTAAGTTGAGTACGAGTGCGGTCGCAAGAAAGCCTAAAGTAGAAAGCGTTTTCATTATTTTTCCCTTGTTTGCCGGGGCTTAATTGCCCCTCACTGACTAACGCGCAAACAAATGGAAAAACGGCTCACGCCTTGGAGAATAATTTAATACCGCGATGTGTCTCGGTATCGGTCAGCTGGGTGCTTGGATGGGCTGTACATCTCCGCCACTCCCGTGCCGAGCAACCGAGGGTTAACAGCCATGGCCCGAGGTGTGCCGTTATCTCCGGGAACCAGGGGGAAGAACGAGAATTTCTGATCCGATCCCCAGAGCGCTCCATAGGAAGCTAACTGCTGATACGCAGCGCCGTTGCCCGGGAAAAACGTATCCAGACCGCGACGCGTTTCTTGGTGGCAGCGATTGCAAGTTTGCGTATTCGACGCAAAAAAGTGCATGCGGTAATCATGCGGCGCTAAGTGAGAGGTCGTCGATCCAGTGGGTGCGTGGCAAACCAGCTTGCGCGCTTTATCACTGCGCCACTCAGCACCCAACGCGGATTGGAAAGGCACGGCCAACAGCTTTTTCACCGCTGTGAGAGTGAGCGGCGGCAACAAATCAACCGCTGCACTGAGAACGGGGTGTACGCCACCAAAACTTCCCTGTGCCTCGCTCAATGTATCTGGCTTAAGAGTCGCGGGATTCGCCAAATGCTCCAAGAGGGCCGCGAGATACTTATCGCCTTCAAACTCGGCTTGTTTCTGTAGATCCACCACCGCGGCAACGAGGTGATCTGAAGTGGGGTAGGGGCGAAAGATCTCATATTTCCAAGCGCCTTTTTCTTTCCAACTTAAACGCAGCTCAAACACGAGTCGGAGTTTGTCGACTTGTTGGTAAAGCACTTCACCCAGATAACTTCCCTCTGGAAAAATCCAGCGACGGCCCCCATTAGTCAGAGCCACCGTCTGAAGCACTCCATTTACCTGCGGCAGATAGAGAAAGTTATAAAGCTTGGCGCGAGCACGTTGCATGCCGGCGGTGTGACCAAAGGGAAAGCGGAACTTTCCGCCGGAGATCACAAACGTTCGTTGTTGAGCAATTCCATCAGAAGTGTAGAGAAAACCCTGGAAGCCATCTTCATCGTCGATATAGGCCTGCGGCATGACGGATTCGTCGTAGAAGAACAAGGAAGGGCTATTGAGAATAGCCGTGACTTGCGCGCTTTTTACTTTCGGCAAAAGCGAACGATACGCATCTACCGTTGTCGCTGGCAAAAGTTGTCCAACTTTGTGAGTGCTCACTGGATCCGGCTGGTAGTTCTGCTTTAGGAACTGCACCAGGCTTTGCCCCTCTTCGCTATTGGAGAATTCATGGGCATCGGCCTTCATCGGTGGCATCGATGCGCGATCGGCTAACTGCCGATAGAGAGGAGCTAAATAGCTCTTTGCACTGGCCCGTAGCTGCGGGTTTGAGCTGTTCAAGGCCTCTGTCCACGAGCTGACGGAGTCCAGGAATCGGGGTAGGGGGACTGAGCTCTTATCGGAGTGGCAGGTGCGGCATTGGGTTTCGATGGCTTCACCAAGAGCGACGCCAGAAACCAAAAAATAAAGGGCCAAAGAGAGAGTTTGAAAACGCAAAACAGCTCCTATTTACAGTATTCAATAAAACGAATGACCCAACGCAGAAGGCGTTACTAGCCCGGATGGGCTTTGGTTTCAAGTCTGCGGAGCTTTCCGTGCTAAAATTTTCCCATGTTCGCGAAGATTTTTGCCGTCGTTTGCACTTTTTCCCTTGGTTTTATTGCGCATGCCGAGCCCCTTGATCAGAACGATTATGAGGGAATTCGAAACCTGTCGAATCACGTGCTGGAACGTCTCCCGGTAGAATCCAATTACTTCCTAGGCATCGGGCGTGGGGCGGTGGGGCTGACTGCGTTTTGGGATCTCGTGCACCCTGATTCTGTTTCCACCTTTCCTTTTTCAGCCCCTGGCTCATCCCAAATCGAGCGATTTAATGCGGCTCTCCACGCTGCAGAATTAAAGCCCTTCTTCGATCAGTACTTGCCGAGTGAAGAACAATTAAAGGGCAGAGCGTTGGTTCTACCTGACGATACTTTGTCCGGTGCTACGTTGCTCTTCTTCCTCGAAGCCACCCAAAATTACTACGCCTCTCAAGGCCGAAAGTGCCCTCAGTTAGTCGCACTGCCGCTTACGATCATGGGTGGTCCGCTGCAATTTGAAAATGAAATCAAAGCAACAGGAGCGACGCTGCTTCGTGTTGACACAAATAGTTTTCCGCCCGTGGCGGCACATTTGACATCGGGAACCTATAAATCCTGGTCCGAATATGAAAATCCGGGTTTTGCTAAGGAGAAGGGCGAAGCACTCGTTCCGCTCGAGCGATACCGGCAGCTGCGACGCAAAATGGCGCAGTTTGTATTAAATGACTCCACGCTCCCAAAGCCTCTCCACGATCGTTGTCGATTGCGACTGGGCTTCCTATCTAACTAATTGCCTTTCCCCCTGCCGCTGTGGGATTTTTGCCTAGGGTTAATGGGGGGAATCATGAAAGTATTCGTTTTATCGTCTGTATTATCGTTTGTTTTTTCATCTGTATTTTTCAGTAATGTGGCGTTCGCAAAGCCAGGAGATCCTTTTGAGATCACTCAAGATGGAATCAACTACTCTTGCGTGGCCACATCTTCGGTGAGCACTGACGCTGTATTTAAGTGCGCCGACAAAGCTTATGCGGGTCCTTACACGCGCGATGAAGCGACAGCTCTTTGCGCTAAAGCACGCAGCACAGCTCCTGCGGATTGCGCGATTGCCGCCTATGCAGGTCCGTTCACTAAAGGCCAGGCGGCGCAAATCTGCACCGGGGCTAGCAGCACGGGGCCGTCGGATTGCGCAAAGGCAGCGTACGCAGGTCCCTTCAATAAGGACGAAGCAATTGCTCTTTGCTCACAGTATGGCACCAAAGCAAACGCCGATTGTGCAGCTAAAGCCTACGCTGGGCCCTACACAAAATCTCAAGCTATTTCGCTTTGCCGATAAGGATCCACAAAATGTACAACGCCCTTCTAGCGTTTTTATTTCTAATTTCGCTGAACTTATTTGCAGCTCCTCATCACAAGGAGCGGTTGGCGGAATTTGTTAAAAGCGTGAAGAAGGGCGAAGTCGTTGTCTTCGATCTCGACGATACTTTGATGGATCTGCGGTATCGCGGGATGGGTTTCTACGCCGAGATGGCGAAAGACGCAGACCTGCAAAAAAAGTTTCCCAAAGAAACGCAGATGTTGCTCGACGGTCTAAATCTGGATGTCGTTGGCTATACTCCTGAGATCACTCTCGCGGGTGTGGGGCTCTTAAAATCCGAGTATTCGGCTTTCGCGGCAGAAGCAGATGCCTACTTCGGGAGTCATGCCTTTACGTCGAGCGCCCTGTCCTGGGATAAGCCCGTCGCCGGAGCTGTGGATTTCGTAAAGGATCTTTTCAATAAAGGCGCAGTGATCGTTTATCTTTCGGGGCGCTCGGAAAACGTTCAAGATGCTTCGGAGAGGTCTCTCAAGAAGCTAGGTTTTCCTATTGGTGTCGCTGGTACCGCCCTCTTCTTGAAGCCAGAAGGCAGCAAGGGAAAAACTTCTGATTTTAAGGGCAAGGTTGGAGTCGAGATCCAAAAGCTCGGAGCTGTTGTAGGGGTTTTCGACAACGAACCAGCGAATTTGGTCGAAATTCGCAAAGTCTGGGGAGCTAAGAGTGCTAAGCTGTTTTTCGTAAACACGCAGTGGGCTGGCTACAAAATGGAAGAAATGGTTCATACCGGAAACTTTTTCTGGTTAAGAAATTTTGAAACACTCTGAAAAGCACTTTAGCGCGACAGAAACGATTCGCGATGTCGTCATTGGCATGTCGGATGGTTTGACAGTTCCCTTTGCTTTAGCCGCTGGTTTATCTGGTGCCGTCGAAGGTACGAAGATTATTGTGACAGCGGGGCTTGCGGAAGTGGCGGCAGGTGCCATCGCAATGGGGCTCGGGGGTTACCTCGCCGCGCGAACCGATGCGCAGCACTTTTACGCCGAACGAAAACGCGAAGAGATTGAGACGGAAGAGATCCCCGAGGAAGAAGCCGAGGAGGTGGCATCGGTGTTTCGGTCATACGGGCTCAAAGACGATATCGTATATAAAGTCGTTGACGCTATTCGCGAAGATCGCACTCGCTGGGTCGATTTCATGATGAAATTTGAATTGGGTTTAGAAACTCCCAATCCTGGGCGGGCAGTAAGTAGTGCCATCACGATTGCCATTTCTTACATAGTCGGCGGATTAATTCCGCTTTCCCCGTATTTTATTTTCTCCGTTCCCCACGACGCCTTTCTCGTTTCTGTCGTTGCAACTCTGGTCGCCCTCTTTGCCTTTGGCTTTATTAAAGGAAAATTTACCGTTGCGAAGCCTTTGAAGAGCGCGTGGCAGACGCTGATCGTCGGAGGAATTGCGGCTACTGCTGCATACACGATTGCTCGGCTAGTAAGTTAAAGGGTAAGATGTTCCCTAAATAAATGTCGGGGTTGCAATGATTTCAACAAGTACAAACCGGCCTAATCGCCTGTTTATTATCGAAGACGACAAGGAACTCTCTGAAATTCTCGGTGAGCGATTGCGCCGCGAAGGCTTTGAAGCGGAACAATTTTACGACGGCAGCGTCGGTTTATCGGCGATTTTCAGTAATCCTCCTTCGCTCGTGTTGTTGGATCTCATGCTTCCGGGACGTCGCGGTTTTGAAATTTGTAAAAAATGCGCGAGAAAGCTGCTACCGC
>JALHPX010000216.1 GCA_022842225.1 bacterium | reverse complement strand
TTGGCAATTCTTGGAAATCCAAAGCACCCGTCGAATCGACGATGTTCTTGCCGTTGTATTTCAAAATCGGGACTTCGACAGGGCGCGAGCCAGTGGCAATCACGATGTTCTTGGCCGTGATCGTCTCCGTCTTGCCGTCGGCTAATTTGATCTCAAGAGTCTTGGCGTCCTTAAAGGTCGCATTGCCCTTAAAGCTCTCCACGCCGTTGTTCTTAAAAAGACCTGAGATACCGCCGGTCAATTGCTTCACAACGCCATTTTTCCACGCTTGGGTCTTAGCGAGATCCAATTTTGGTTCGCTGACATTAATCCCCATGTGCGCCGCTTCGTTGCGGATTTTCCAAATCGTGCTGGCCGCATGGATCATCGCCTTAGAGGGGATACATCCAACGTTTAAGCAAACGCCGCCAAAGTATTCTTTTTCGACGCAGGCGGTTTTGATTCCCAATTGCGCGAGACGAATGGCGCAGACATATCCGCCCGGGCCGGCACCAATGACGATGGCATCAAACTGTTTCATGCGAACACCAATCTTGAAGGTTCATTGAGGAAGTAAACGATTCGGTTCATGAAGCGAGCAGCATCGGCTCCATCCACCACCCGGTGATCCACCGAGATCGAGAGGAACATCATGTCGCGGATGACGATTTCATCGTCGACAACGACTGGGCGTTTGCGAATCGCATTCACTCCCAGGATCGCCACCTCAGGGTGGTTAATCACAGGGGTTGCAAATACGCCGCCGATAGAACCGGCGTTAGTAATGGTAAATGTGCCGCCTTTGAGATCTTCGATGGCCAATTTGCCGGTACGCGCTTTTTCCGAAAGCTCGGAGATCTCCGCTGCCAACTCCCAAATGCCTTTGGCATCCGCGTTTTTAATCACGGGAACAATCAAGCCATTGGGTGTGTCGACGGCGATGCCGATGTTGTAATCGCCTTTTAAGACGATTTCCTGTTTGTCGTCCTCTAACGACGAATTGAGGAAGGGGAATTCCTTTAAGCAAGGAATCAGCGCCTTGATCACAAAGGGCAAGAACGTCAGCTTCACGCCG
Organism: bacterium; assembly: GCA_022842225.1. GTDB lineage: Bacteria > Bdellovibrionota > FAC87 > UBA2466 > UBA2466 > JALHPX01. The sequence continues at coordinate 4,734 of JALHPX010000216.1, read as the reverse complement.
CGCGATTCGGCTTCTTTGTTGGCAGCTTTGCGCATTTGCGCAACCAAAGTCATATCGACTTCTTCCACGTTCGTGAAGTGAGCGGCCGTGCGCTTGGAATGCGCCATGGACTCCGCGATTTTCTTGCGAATGCCTTTGAGCGGAATGCGCTCGATAGCACCGCGCGTGACCACGGGAGTTCTGCTCGCAGGCACTGGCATCTTCGACTGCTGCGAAGTGCCGCCCAGGGCCGCTTTCGGAGCTGCAGGCGCTGGATGCGAAGTGCGCGGAGTGGCCGCTTGCTGGCCTTCAAAGGCTAATTGCACGTCGTCTTTGGTCACGCGGCCATTGGGGCCGGAGCCCGAAACGCCGCCTAAATCGATTTTTAAGTCGCGCGCTAATTTGCGCGTCGCTGGAGTGGCCAAGACGTTAAACGGAATATCTGGCTCGACTGCCGGTGGCTCGGCGGCCGTCTCGCGGTGAGCGCTCTTGCTAGCACCTTGTGCGGGCGCAGACCGAGCTGCCGCTTCGGGGGCCGCTTGCTTGGCAGCAGGAGCTTCCTTCGCAGGCGCAGCTGCAGGAGCTGCCTTTGCTTTACCAGCCTCATCAATCCGCAAAATGACTTTGCCGACTTCGACTGTCTGGCCTTCTTTAAACATGATGTCGGCGACAGTGCCGGTAACGGGGGACGGGATTTCCACCGTCGCTTTGTCCGTCATCACTTCGACCATAGGCTGGTCGGCTTGAATTTGTTGGCCGGTCTGGACGAGCCACTTTGTGATTTCGCCCTCGTGAACCCCTTCGCCAATATCAGGTAGTTTGAATTCCATAATGCACCTAAAAGGATCGCCTCTCAAAAATTGGTAACTTTGCCGACAGCGAGAGCCACACGCTCAGCGTCGGGCATGTAAACATGTTCCAAAGTGTAAGGGAAGGGTGTATCGAGCCCGGTGACCCGTACAATCGGCGCCTCTAGATAGAGAATCGCCTCTTCCGCAATTAACGCCGAGACTTCGGCGCCAAATCCACAAGTCCGTTGCGCTTCGTGCACTATGACGACGCGTCCGGTTTTCTTTACCGACTCCAGAATCGTTTCCTCGTCGAGAGGAACGAGTGTACGCAAGTCGACGACTTCGCAATCCGCTCCGCGCGGAACGCAGAGTTCCGCGGCTTGGAGACAGACCTGAGTCATCGCGCCCCAGCAAATGAGTGTGACGTCTTTGCCTTCGCGTACCACATTGGCTTTGCCCAATTCGACGGTATACGGACCTTCGGGCACTTCGCCTTTCATCGAGCGGTAAATCTTTTTGGGTTCCATGAAGAGAATGGGATCGTTGTCGCGCATGGAGGCGATCAGCAGGCCTTTCGCATCGTAGGGATTCGAAGGAATCACGACTTTGAGTCCTGCAGTGTGCGCAAAATAGGCTTCGGCGCTTTGCGAGTGGTAATGGCCGCCGCGGATACCGCCGCCGTAAGGTGTGCGGATGACCATAGGGCAGCTAAATCCACCGCCCGAGCGGTAGCGCAGCTTGGCGACTTCACTGACGATCTGATCAAATGCCGGGTAGATGAAATCCATGAATTGGATTTCGGGGACAGGCTTGAGTCCATTGACGGCCATGCCGACAGCCATACCGATGATACCGCTCTCGGCGAGAGGTGTGTCCATCACGCGGTCCTCGCCGAATTCGGCTTGCAGGCCTTCGGTGGCGCGAAACACGCCGCCGTTGTGACCGACGTCTTCGCCCATGATGACGATCTTGTCGTTCAATCCCATTTCAGTGAGCAGTGCATCGCGTACAGCTGCTAATAAAGTCATTGTCGCCATAAATCCCCTTTTAGAGCGCCGCCTATTAGAGCGGGAAAGCCTCGCTGGTGTTAATGAACTTGCCGCGCAGCTCGCGCTCTTTCACCAAGTCTGCTTCTTGCTTTTTCAATTGAGCCGTTTTCTCGGCGTACACGTCGTCAAATAGCTCTTCGACCGACGGAGGCGGAACGGGTTCCGCAGTTTCGATCGCAGCCGAAATCAATGCCTTTAATTCTTCCTTCAGCGCCACTTCTTCTTTTTCAGACCAGAGTTTTTTGCTGGTGAGATATGTCTTGAAGCGTTCGATGGGATCGCGCTTTCCCCAAGCTTTGAAAAGTTCTTCATCCCGGTAGCGGGTCGGATCATCAGACGAAGAGTGGGGACCCATGCGCAGAGTGAGCATCTCAATGAGAGTAGGGCCTTCTCCGCGGCGCGCTCGATCGACTGCTTCTTTGGTTGCCATGTACACGGCGAGAACGTCATTCCCGTCGACAGCAATACCGGGCATGCCATAACCAATCGCTTTATCGACGAGCCGCGTGCAAGCCGTCTGCTTATGGAGCGGGACGGAGATGGCGTATTGGTTGTTGGTGACGATAAAGACGGCCGGAGCTTTGTAGGCGCCAGCGAATGTTAAGCCAGTGTGGAAATCGTTTTCAGAAGTACCGCCGTCGCCGTTGTAGGAAATGGCGATGTCGTTTTCTTTTTTGATCTTAGCGGCCATCGCGGCACCCACAGCTTGAATCACCTGAGTGGAGATAGGGCTACTGATCGAGAAAATACGCAGGTCGGCAAAGCTATAGTGCACAGGCATCTGACGGCCTTTGGAGACGTCATCGGCATTGCCCCAGAGATTGCAAAGCATGGTGTGCAGACTGGCGCCGCGGTAAATGCAAACGCCGGGCTCACGGTAGCTGGGGAAAACCCAGTCGGTCGGCGTGAGAGCAGCGGCGGTGCCGATCTGAATGGCTTCTTGTCCCGTCGAGGGAACGTAGAAGCCGATGCGGCCTTGGCGCTGGAGCATCATGCCGCGCTCGTCGTAGGCGCGCGTGAGGACCATGTTGCGGTACATGCGAAGGAGCAACGCTTTATCGAGCTTGGGCTCGCGCTTGGCGTCGACAGTGTTGTTTTCGTTTAAGATAAAAAAGCAGTCGTCGCGCAGGACCGATTTAGCGGTCCCTTTAGACGCAGAGGCTTTAGAGCCAGCGGACTTGGTCACCGCCTTGGCACGTGCTGCACGCGCTGGCGAGCCAGCTTTTTTCTTCTTAGATGCCGTTTGGGCCATTTCCACCCTCATCTCCTTTTTGAACGTAACAACCCTTCGAGAAACTTTTCCCCTGCTCGATAGGAACTGCGGACGAGCGCTCCGGAGGGAACGCATAAGAAACCTTTTTCAAGACCCACTCGCTCGTACTCTTCGAAGAGTTCGGGACGGGCATATTCTTCGACGGGCAAATGCCACGACGAGGGACGCAAGTATTGGCCAAGAGTGAGAATCGAAACGCCCACCGCGCGCAAGTCGTCCATGGCTTGGAAGACTTCTTCTTTGGTTTCGCCAACGCCGATCATGATCGAAGACTTGGTATAGACGGCGGGGCGGAGCTCTTTCGCGTAGCGCAGCACTTCGATCGATTGCTCGTAACTGCAACGGCCGTCGCGGACTTTCTTTTGGAGTCGAGCAACGGTTTCAATATTGTGTGCAAAAACGTCGACGCCACTGGCGATGACCCGCGCGATAGCTTTTTTGTCGCCGCGGAAATCAGGAGTGAGCACTTCGATCAGCATTTCGGGAATACGTTTTTTTGTTTCCTCGACGGTGCGGCCAAAGTGATCGGCGCCCCCATCGGGCAAGTCGTCGCGGTCGACGGAAGTGAGGACGACGTAAGTTAGTCCTAGTTTCGCCAGCGCCGTAGCAACTTTAGTGGGCTCTTCGAGGTCTAGAAGCCCTTGCGGATTTCCACTTTTTACATGGCAAAATTTACACCCGCGCGTGCAGGTATCGCCCATCAGCATGAGTGTGGCGGTGCCGCCCCCCCAGCATTCGGACACATTCGGGCAAGCCGCCTCTTCGCAGACGGTATGAAGCTTTAGCTCTCGCAGGAGCGCCTTGATTTCGGAATAGTTCTCCCCGCCCGGAGGACGGATTTTTAACCAATCAGGTTTACGAGCAGATAGGGGAAGCGCCATAGCGCTATAGAACCTAGTAGATCCCGACGGGTTCGGCAAACGGCCCTTACCACCCGGTGGCGGGCGGGAGAACGGCTGGAAAGCGAGCTGGCTCTTGAGTTTCCGAAGCAGGGCCGTTATGAACAGACCCGCTTTGAAACAGATTATCCTTTTAGCCCTTTTGATCGGCGGGTTCGCAACAGCTGCGGACAAGCCGGTTTTGCTGACTCAAATGCCCGGATTCCCAGTGGAGGCCGCCGAAGTCCTGGCCATGCATGGGATTACGACTAACCGCGAGTTCTTATTGGCCGGCCAGGTGAACCCATCGGGCGTTGCCGAGGCGCTAGGAGTGAAGCCCTTGCCGGACTTATTTGATGACTTTCATCTGTTCGTTAAGGATGGAAGTGAGAAATTACTTATCCCCAAACGTCAATTTAAACAAGTTTATAATCGATTCGGTCAAGTTATGCCCCTTGCTAAAAGAAAAAGGAAGGATACTTTCGAAAGGAATCTTGTTTACGAATACACGGTTAATACAGAAACAAATCGTCTTGTGGCAAAGAGTGCAGATGCTTATGCCTATCTAGCTTACATTTGTTTTGTATCCGGAGATTACTCTTCCTCTTCGTTCTATCTAGATAAGGCACAGACGGCAGCGGGCTACGACGAAAAATATTTGCAAATATTTGATTGGGTTAAAGAGATGGATATTAGGACTCCGAATGGAGTCGCTATGCAGTTGAAATTTGAATTATTCCGTGAAAATGTAATGGTTGACTTGC
>JALHPX010000215.1:2612-5792 GCA_022842225.1 bacterium | reverse complement strand
AGAAAACTTCCTTCGCGCCGCCTAAGAGATCGGGAATCACGTACTCGCCCAGCATTGGAATGAAGACAAAGAGGCTGCCGATAAAAATCCCCTCGCGCACATTCGGCACAACTACGCGGAAGAACGTTTGCACGCGGGTCGCTCCCAAATCCGAAGAAGCTTCACGCAAGGACGGATCGAGTTTCTCCAGTGCCGAGAAAATCGGGACCACCAAGAACGGCAGGTAATTGTAAATCAGGCCGATAAAAACCCCGGCGCGGGTGTAAAGAATTTGAACGGGCTCCGATATAAGGCCAAGATTCATCAGCGCTTGATTGAGCAGGCCTTCATTTCCCAGCACCGAGATCATGCCGTAAACGCGCAGGATCATGTTGGTCCAAAACGGAATAAAGAGCAGAATCAAACCTGCCTGGCGCACCGAACCCTGGCTGCGCGCGAGATAATAGGCGACTGGGAAACCAAGGAGCAGACAGCCGGCCGTAGCCGTGAATGCCAGAATCGCCGTCTTCCATAGCACCCGCAGGTAAACCCACTCAAAACACCGCGTGTAGTTGGCGAGAGTGAACTGAAACTCAATCGTGCCGATATCGGAGCGTGTGAGAAAGCTCATGACCAGGATGATCGAAAACGGCACGAGCGTCATCGTGACCAGCCAAGCAATGAAGAACCAAGCACCCGTGGGCAAATTGCACGTAATACGGGGCACGGAAGGGACGCTCAAAGCCGATATTTTCATGGGGATACTTCGAGAGGGGTCTGCGCACTGGGCTGGCCAGATGTCGAAGCGGCGTTTTGGAGGCTAGTAGATTGAAGCGCAATCGCGTCTTCGGTTTTCCAGCTCAAATACACCTTATCGCCAATATTGAGGCTCTTCTTCTTGGAGCGCTCGAGTTCTTGTTCGAATACTTTGAAAGTGTTGCCGGGCAAACGGACGGAGTATTCAGTGCGAGAACCCAGATAGCAAAGCTCTTGGATCTGGCCTTCGACCAGGTTTTCCTGGGCGGTGGAGCGCTGGCGCAGCAAACGCATCTTCTCGGGCCGCAGCACCAAAGAGACTTCCTTTTCCAAAGCATGACCGTTCTTTTTAAACTTAAAGGTACCCAGCTGCGATTGCAGAGAGAGTAGGCCTGCGTCTTCGCCGGTGATTTCACCGCGGATCTCATTCACCGGGCCGATAAAGCGCGCCACAAAAGCATTTGCCGGGTCTTCGTAGATTTCCTTGGGCGTACCGACCTGCTGGCAGCGCCCGTCCTTCATCACCGCCATGCGATCGGACATCTGCAAGGCCTCTTCCTGATCGTGCGTCACCAGGACGAAAGTCGAGCCTACCTTGCGGCAAAGCGCTTTTAACTCTTCGCGCATCTTCATGCGCAGATCGGGATCCAGAGCCGACAACGGCTCATCGAGCAAGAGCACTTCGGGCTCATTCACCAACGCCCGCGCCAGTGCCACACGCTGCGACTGGCCGCCGCTCAGCTGATGGATTTGGCGCTCGCGCAGGTGCTCGATTTCTACCAGGCGCAAAGCGCCCAGAACTTTGGATTCGATCGTGTCCTTCGGAGCGCGGCGTAAGCGCAGACTAAAGGCTACGTTTTCAAAAACGTTGAGATGCGGAAAAAGTGCGTAGCGCTGAAACACCGTGTGGGTGTTGCGCTGGTGTGGAGGCAGGTGCGTGATGTTCTTGCCGTTGAGAGAGATGCGACCGCTGGTCGCAGTTTCAAAACCGCCGATCAAGCGCAAAACGGTCGTTTTTCCACAACCACTCGGCCCAAGCAGAGAGAAGAATTCCCCTTTAGGAATAGAAAGGGAGAGGGGATGAAGAAGAAAGCCCCCAAAATCTTTCGAAACACCCGCCAATTCAAGCGACATACGGCGCAAAATAAAGGACTTGTGCCACTAGGTGCAAGAACAAATATAGAGATTGTTAGGAGTATTTTTAGTTTTCGAACAGGCGAATGTACGGACTTGAATGTGACATCCATCCCATCGAACTATAACGAGGCTGTCCCCATACACTGAAGCTCATGTCCATGCCGACCCGCAGACCAGACGCAAATTTCAACGCAATCATCCGCGGCCCCAGCTCGCTGAAATACATACTGAAACCGCCGTTATCGACGACTAATTGAATTTCCTCCACGGAGTCGCCTGGTGGAGCGCTAAACCGCGACACGAGCCCTGAGGAGCTCGGGCGGAAATAAGCTTCCTGAAAAATAGCGCCGATTCCGTTGCTAACATCTATGTTCCAACGCCACTCGCCGTCTAATTTCACTTTTAGGTGAGGGCTAAGCCCATCGGATAAACGAGTCAGGGCGCGAAAGGGGTAAATCAAGAGCACGCGCGTGGCACAGGAGAGATGATCCCAGTGCTTTGCAACGGGCACTCGGGGGGCCCAGCCACCTTTCTCCCAGACGATCTGAGGGTTTTCGAGCCGGCCACCTGAGAACATGGTCCGGATGGTGACCTTGGGAGTTGCAAGGGCTTCGCCGGCATCCATAACTCCGAGAACAGCCCAAAACAAAGAGAAGATCCAACCCGACAATCTCGTTACTGCACCGCTCCCGTTAATCGTGAGTTTTCATTTCCGTCCAAAGACGATTCATCGTGGTGAGGCTCTCACCGGTCAGATCGTCCAAGAAATGGAGGCGTTTGGTGACTTGCGCGCTCGGGTAGAGAAAGGGATTGGCTTTGATCTCAGCACCGAGCAGATCGCGCGCAGGTTTCGCTGCGGCGCCCAGCCCAGCAGCCTCGCTGGTCTTCGCCATGCGCGCTGGATCTAAGAAGAAATTGATAAACTTGTGGGCATCGGCCGGCCGACGCGCGCCTTTGGGAATAGCGTAGTTGTCTGTCCAGCTGATCGCGCCTTCTTTGGGAAAGAAAAACTGAAAATCTTTGTTCTCGCGCACTACCTGCATGGCATGGGCAGAAAACGCATGCGCGACGTGCAACTCTCCTTTGAGCAACAGTGCCACCGGTTCCGATGAGAACATCGCCATTTGGCTTTTTGCCTTCTGCAGGTCGCCAGCGACTTTCTTGAGCTGTTGCGAATCATGCGACGTTGCGGGAAGGCCCGCGTGCATCAATCCCATGGCGAAAACTTCGCGCATGTCATCGAGATAAGACGTGTGCTTTGGGTCGGGAGAATTAAAGAGAATGTCCCAGCTGACTTCCTTATCCACT
>JALHPX010000215.1:0-2602 GCA_022842225.1 bacterium | reverse complement strand
GTATAACCCAAGCCAAACGGCACCGAAAATTTGAGTCCTTTGTCGTATGGCAGCTCACGGTAGTAAGCATCGATCCCGGCCAAATTGGGCAATGCTTGCGCATCGAGCGGCAGCAACATCTGTCGCTGGATCATGCGAGCAATCATGTAATCAGAAGGGATGATGACGTCGTAACCACCCGCGCCTGCAACCATCTTGGCGAAGAGCTCTTCGTTACTGGAGAAGTAACTCACCTCGACGGGTATCCCCGTCGTCTTGGTGAACTCCTCAATCATGTCCTCGGGAAAATAACTGCTCCAGGTATAAAGCTGGAGCGCCGCGGGGGAAGTCACCCGACTTTTTAGGAAGAAAATGCCGCCAATGACAATAGCAATGACTGCCCCAATGAGGACGAAGCGAGAAAGTTTCATTTAGGACCTACTCCTGCAATTATTCTTGGACCAAGAAATTCTTAAACTGCCAAGGATCCTGCTGGTCGAGGTCCTGCGTCGCAAATCCGGTGAAGTGGTTCTTCAAGTTCTTCAGCGGCGTCCAATCTGCCGGTGTCGAAATGAAATCACCCAGGTAAGGATTTGCAATTTCAAGAATCAGGTCGTGCGGAAGATCGTCTGGGACGCAGATGCCTTTGGCTGGATTTTCCGCCATCCACATCAATGCAGCCACTACCGAAATGGCAACCTGCATAGTCGTCGCATTTTGGTGAGGGACCAAGCGACGAGATTCTTCGATGGTCAAACGGCTTCCCACCCACCACGACTTGTAAGGGTGACCCATGATGAGCGCGCCCAAAGTGTCGGCACCTTCGGTGATTTCATCATTGAGAATGCGGACTTTGGACTGCAACTGGTAATTTTCGCTGCGCAATTCGTTCAGCGATGCAATCGCCGAATCCGATGGGCAGTAGGCGTAGTGGACGGTCGGGCGGTAAACCGCTTCGCCGTCTTTCCAAACAGTCAGAGAATCCGAAATTGTAAATGCTTCGCCGTGGCGCACAACCATGCCGTTCAATTCCCAATTCGGCACCCAAGTGCGAACCCAGGTGTTCATGCCCATCTTCGCCAAACAGATTTGGTTCTTCGGACCCGTTTCGTGCTGGTAGGCCAATGCAGGTAAAGTTTTTTCGTGCGTTCCCCAGCCCATTTCGGCGGTGGTGATGCCTTCTTCACGGAAGCCTTCGACGCTCCAGGTGTTAACGAATTCGCCGACGCGCTTCGGAATGCTGGTGATTTGCGTATCGCGCTCGCTGCAGTGAATGACCTTAACGCCGAGGTTGTGGGCTAGATCGTTAAAGGACTTGCTGCGCATGGCTTGCTGCACTTTTTCAGCTGCCGCGCCTTCAATTTTCTTTTCAGCCAAAGCGCGTTCGCCAATGGCCATCAAGCCAAACTTCGTCCAATGGGAGACCAATCCAGGGTTGGCGCCATGCTCCAGAACTGCGGTCACGCCGGGTTCGCGCCAACGCGACTTCATCGCGCGCACGTTCATGTGACGGTGGTAGAGGGTGCGGGTGGTTGGATGGGCGTTTTCCGCACCGGCGTAGGGATCCCAAACTTCAACGGAAGTATTGAGATAGAGGACGCCTTTATCGTGGCACCACTGAAGGATTTCACAGGCGTCGATATTCCAAGCTAAGTCGATGAGTGCATCGCCAGCACCGACATGTTGGCTCAATAAAGTGGAGAGATTGTCGGGGGTGACGCGGTCCTGGACGAATTTCACGCCCTGGCCGGTCCATTCCTTGAGGATTTCGGAACGGTCTTCGAAATCCAAAACAGTGACCTGCTTGGGATCCACTTTCATTTTCTTGAAAAGAATAGGAAGTGCGCACTGAGCGACCGAACCATAACCAACAAAGAGAACCTTACCGCCGAATCCGACCATGATTACCTCATTACAAAAAACAAATGTTTTTCGTTGGTAATCGATTACGAGCGGGGACGCAACAGGCGTTCCGAGCACACCGACGCAATCGCCGCGGCGTTCGCGGTCGAATCGGGGGCCGGTTTTTTTTCCGGTGTTGCGCCGCCCCTCCCGCGCGGAACGCTTGGGGGCTTTTTAATTTCTATTTGTTTGCCTAGAGCTCGGGTCGCGGAAGGGGTGCCAGGTTTCTATTCGTTCGTTGCCCGCTTTACGTCCGCTCGGGAGGGGCGGCGCAACACCGGAAAAAAATCGGCGTTCGAGCGCGAAAGCCGCGGCGAGTGCGTCGGGGTGCTTGTAACGACTGGTGCTTGGATTTGGTTATTAAGAGGCTTTGCGGTTGCGGCCCTCGCCGGAGCCGCCCTTTGGCTTTTTGTTTTTACGACGGCGCAAGATCCAGTAGACCGCTGCCCCGCCTAGAAGCGCCGTGCCGGCGACTAGGCCTAAGGAGCCCTCTTCTTGTGGGGTTTCTTCGGTGTCGGTTTTCTTGCGTTGGGTGTTTAGGCGATCCGCCAGGATGCTCTTAGTGAGAGGTCCCAGTTTGGTGGAGCCGGGGATGGGGCCATCGCCTTGTTTGGAAGCTACGTTGAGATCGAAGTCGGCGCGGGGTTTCAACGACGAAACCATGCGTTCAAATTGGGGCGCCATCTTGGCGTAGTTATCGTCGGAGACGATATACGTGATC
>JALHPX010000214.1 GCA_022842225.1 bacterium | reverse complement strand
GCTCTTCCGATCTTTGAGACGTTTTGGAGTGCGCGAGTCGCAGCGGGGGCCGGGCCCGCGCTACTCGATGCGGTGGTTTGTTTTGTGCTCTGCCTGTCGGTGGCGCTGGGGGTTTTGGTTTTTCCCATGGCCTTTGCGGGGTATCTGCACGCAGAGAGCTCGTGGGTGCGGGTGCTGACGGTGGGCTTGCTATGGAGTCTGCCGTCACTGGCGTTTGGTTATTTTGTCGGCGAATTCAAATTCGCTATGCAGGCCTATGATTATTTTCTAGGCATTGAAATCCCAGTCCTCGCTGCCACTGTTTTTTATTGGCGCACTCAGAAATGGATGCAAAGTGCACTGGTGGCCGCCATAGGCATGTACCTTGGAATTTTCCTCATCGGCGATGTCATCGGGCCTTTTCCTACTTTTGTGCGGTACTCCACGGACACAGGTACTTTCTACGCCCTTCGCACTTTCTTAAGTATGCTGGCTTTTGCATCGGTGGTTTTTCTTCCGCTGCGCGCGACTGTGCCTGCCGCAGCGGGGCCGCACCGCAGCTGGATGTTGGGTTTGGGATTAGCCGGAATCGCCTTAGCACTGTTTCGCCCTTTTCTGACGGGAGAAACGGTGGTGATGGCCTCTGATTTTGCGCCCGTGGCAATGGTGCTGGCTGCGTTTCTCGTGCGCAAAGAACGCATGCGCCTGTGGTTTGCCCTGGCAGCCGTGGCAACTTTACTGATTCCTGTTGCACGCGCGCTTCTACATGCCGACGCCACTCTCTGGGGCCAAGCCCTGCTTAGCTACCAGACGTTGGCACTGACCTCTTTTTTATGGATGGTGTGGACGTTGCGATCGGAAAGACTACGGACGCAATCGGTACATCATACGCGGAAAGGCAGCAGCTTCTCTTAAGTGGTCAATCCCACAAATCCACGACACCGTCCGCTCCAATCCCAAGCCAAAGCCCGAGTGTGGAACGGAACCGTATTTGCGCAAATCCAAGTACCAGGAAAAATCTTCTTCTTTTAAACCGTGGGCATGGAGCCGCTCCTTGAGCGCCACGATATCTTCTTCCCGCTGACCGCCGCCAATGATCTCGCCATAGCCCTCAGGAGCGATGCAGTCGACTCCGAGCGCGTGCTTTGGACTCTTGGGGTCGGGCTTCATGTAAAACGCTTTAATCGCTGCTGGGAAGCGGTGGATGAAGACCGGCTTATCGTACATTTGCGCGATGGCTGTTTCTTCCGGTGAACCAAAATCTCCGCCCCATTCAAATTTAATTCCCTGCGCATTTAATTTCTCGACGCACTCGTCGTAAGAAATGCGGGGGAAGGGGGCCTTCACATTCTGAAGCTTGGTCGTGTCGCGTTCTAAGATCGCGAACTCGGCCTGGCATTCCTTGAGAACCGTTTGGATGGTGTACTCCAAGAAACGCTCGGCTAGCACCATGTTGTCGTCGAGATCATTAAACGCCACTTCAGGCTCGACCATCCAAAACTCAGTCAAATGCCGGCGCGTTTTGCTCTTCTCCGCTCGAAACGTGGGGCCAAAACAATATGCTTTTCCAAACGCCATCGCGGCCGCTTCACCATAGAGCTGTCCGCTCTGAGTGAGATAAGCCTTCTCTTCAAAATATTCCGTCTCAAATAGCGTCGTGGTGCCTTCGCACGCGGATGGGGTGAGAATCGGCGAATCCACTAAAGTGAATCCGTCGTTATCAAAGAAGTCACGAATCGCCTTCACAAAGCGGTGACGAATGCGCAAGATAGCGTGTGGCCGGCGGCTGCGCAGCCAAAGATGGCGATTGCCGAGGAGAAAATCGGGTCCGTGCTCTTTGGGACCAATCGGATAGTCTTCCGCGATTTGGAGGATCTTAAGATCCTTAGCATCGAGCTCCACGCCGGTTTTGCCGCGCGTATCTGCTTTTACCAAGCCTGTTAAGGTCAGAGAGGTTTCCTGCGTTAGCTTTTCAAACCCGTCGAAGCCTTCGTCGGTGACCACTCCCTTTACAAAGACAGCTTGCACAATTCCGCTGCCATCGCGAAACTGGAGGAATTTTACTTTTCCGGAGCTACGCTTGCTAAATACCCAACCGCGCAACTGCACGGTTTGGCCAATGTACTTAGAGAGATCACATACACGGACAACAGGAAATTCCACAGCCAGTCACCTATACCTTAGGAACGCTTGGTCGCGACTTTGCCTTCGCCCAGAAGTCTCTGAACCGAGATGGTCATGGGAGCCGCGATGTAAATCGTCGAGTAAGAGCCAACTAAGATTCCAAACAACATCGCCTGGGAAAACGCCTGAATGGGACCATCACAAAAAATAGCGACGGGAATTACGCTCAAAGCCGTAAAGCCGGAAGTCAGAATTGTCCGAGAAAGCGTGATGTTAATCGCATTGTTAACGGTCTTTGCCAACGCGGCGTTGTCGAGCTGCGCGCCCCCAATCATGGTGCGAACGCGGTCATAAATAACAATGGTATCGTTTACGCTATAACCCGCGATAGTGAGCAAAGCGGCTACCGCAGTAATATCGAATTCCATTCCGGTGACGACATAAAATCCGGCGGTCAGAATCAAGTCATGCACGAGAGCAGCAGTCGCTCCGGGCGCGAACTTTGCGTCGAATCGCAACCAAATGTAAATCATGATGAGCAGAATCGAATAGAACAGCGCCAAAACGGCCGACCATTTTAATTCGCCACCGACCTTAGGGCCTACCACGTCCACTTGCGGGATATCTAACTTGTCGGCGCCCACCAACTTGCGCAGCTTATCAGGCAAGCTCGAGCCGGCAACATCCGAAGAGCTCTGAGCCGTAATCAAGTACTCATGCTCCGTCTTGTCCATCGATACAACCGAAGCATCTGGAGCGCCCGCTTGCGAGAGTTGCTCACGCACTGTTTCGGCACTCGTTGGCGTCTTGTAGTTCACTTGCATCACGGTTCCACCGGTGAAATCGATTCCGAAGTGGAAGCCTTTGGTGAACATCAACACAAACGAAGCGACGATGAGCAGCAAGGACAGGGCGACAAACATGCGGTACTTGCCAATGAAGTCGATATTGGTGTCTGCCGGAATAAGCTGAAAGAATTTCTGTTTCTGCATTTGTATGTCCTAGAGAGAAAGACGGGTTTTTTCGCGCGCGACAACGAAGTAGTCGAATACGACGCGTGTCACAAAAACTGCGGTGTACATCGAAGCCACCAAGCCAATCAGCATGGTAACGGCAAAACCACGAATCGGTCCGTAGCCAAATCCAAGCAACACAAGACCCGCGAAGATCGTGGTCAAGTTACCGTCAAGAATTGCTGAAAAAGCTTGTCTGTAGCCTTCGGAAATAGCGTGAACGACGCCCTTACCTTTTCTTAATTCCTCGCGCATGTGCTCGAAGATAAGCACGTTCGCGTCGACCGCCATACCGAGTGTCAGGGTCAAACCTGCAAGGCCCGGAAGTGTCAGCGTTGCCTCAAATGCTGCCATGCACGCCAGCACGATGATGGCGTTAAGCGTCAGCGCCAGCGTTGCGACCAATCCGGAGGCACGGTAGTAAATGCCCATGCCGATGAGCACTATGAGCAGTCCGTAAATTAACGACTTCGTGCCCGACACAATTGCGTCCATTCCAAGCGATGGACCAATTAGACGTTCTTCTAAGAAGAGCAAGCGGGCGGGTAAGGCGCCTGATCGCAGTACCAACGAAGTGTCCTTTGCTTCGTTTTGGAGTTCTTCCGTTGAACGAGAACCGTCTTCGCCCAACTTAATAACAGCACGGCCGCCGCCAATACGCTGGGTGATGCGCGGAGCGGAATGGACGTTGTTATCAAGCACAATGGCCATTGCCTTGCCGACATTGGCGCCGGTGGCTTTATCGAATTTGTCTGCTCCCACTGGAGTGAGCTGGAAGTTTACGATGGGCTTATTGTTGTCTGGATCGTAGCTGTAATAAGCATCTTGAAGGTCTTCGCCCGTAACGAGTGCTTCCCGCTGCAGAATATAAGGAATGTATTCGGTCTGGCGGGTGTTCACGTTCACTTCGCGATGGAACAACATTTCGGTTCCTTCAGGAATTTTCGTCGCCACGAACTTATTCAACTCCCGCAGGTAGATGGAGAAAGGCAATTTGCCGTCCACCTTATTACCCGTTTTTTCCTCAAATTCCTTCACCCAGCTACGCAGTTCTTCAGCGCGAGGTGGGCCTTCTGGAACTTCAGTTCCAGAACGTACGATTTGAAACGAAAGCTTCGCGGTGCGGGCAATGATGTCCTTAATCCGCGTCGGATCCTGCACACCCGGGAACTGGACCTGAATCTTGTCTGTTCCCTGTGGAGAAATATTGGCTTCTGCAATACCGAATTCGTCGATCCGATTGCGCAACGTTTCTAGCGATTGATCAATGGCGCGTTTGCGGACTTCGTTCTCGTGATTGGGGTGAATGGCAATCAGCGCCTGGCTGTCTGTCTGATTGCGGAACTCCAAGATATCAGGGAAAAACTTCACAACGAGGTCGCTGACTTTTGCGCCCGAGCCAGAAGGGTACTGGATGGAGATTTCGTCCTTGTTGTTTACTTCGTATTTATAATCTTTTTGATTTTCCCGTTCAGCGACTTCCTGGAGCTGATTTTTCAGCTTCGTGATGGCATCGCGCTGTACTTCAGTGAAATCAATTCCCAGCACCAGATGCAGGCCGCCCTGTAAATCCAGTCCGAGAGTGAGCACTTCTGAGGGCAATACGTGAAAATACCAAGGGTCACCAGGCTTAGTAACTCGAGGAACCGTTTTACCAAATCCAAATTTCAAAATGCTGGGGGTGAGCAAGTAAACGCAAAAGAGCACCGATATGAAAACCGTGGTGACTCTCCAGTTGAGACCCTTCATGTGTGTGTCCTATTTCTACGAGTTAAAATCAGGTTTTTTTGAGGACTGCGTCTTTTACGCCAGATTCCTCTTTGAGACTGTTGGCATTTTCTAAAACCTGGTTGCGAACGATCTTCATGCAAACGCCGTTATCCACTTCCAAAGTGACAAAGCGCTCACTCAAATTCTTAATCGTTCCGATGATACCGCTTGCGGTTACCACCATGTCGCCTCGCTTGAGCTCCGTCAAAAATTGCTGGTGCAATTTCGCTTTCTTTTGCTGCGGGCGAATAATGAGGAAATAAAAAATCCCGAAAATAATAACGAGGGGGATAAGAGGGGTGACGCCATCGCGTGCTCCGCCCATTCCGGCTTCCGCCGAAGCGACCGACGAAGTCGTAATCGCGACCAAAACCAACGAGAAAAACCGATTCATTTCTTACTCCTGTTGAGCGCCCGTTCCAGAAACAATGTCAGACACCGTTTTAGCGGAATAGGCGGCTCGAAGTCGGGGTTTCCACTGTTCGTAGAAGGAGCGGAAAGTCCCAGCTTCCAGGGAAGAGCGGATACCCAACATAAGTCGGTGATAGTAGTGGACATTATGAACAGTGGCAAGGCGACACCCCAAGATTTCTTTAGTCAAGAACAAGTGTCGGAGATACCCACGGCTGTACCCTGTGCAAGTTTCGCAGTTGCACTCCGAGTCGATGGGTTGGTCGTCTAGTTTATGCGACTGATTGCGAATATTGAGCAATCCATCTGACGTGAAGAGCCCACCATTGCGTGCGTTTCTCGTCGGTAAAACACAATCAAACATATCCACGCCCTGATTGACGGCTTCGAGAATATCGAGCGGGGTGCCGACGCCCATTAAATAATGCGGCAACTTCGGCGGCAAATGGGCCGCCACTCCTTCTAATACAGCGATCATTTCATCGTGCGTCTCGCCGACGCTTAGGCCGCCGATCGCGATGCA
>JALHPX010000213.1 GCA_022842225.1 bacterium | reverse complement strand
CGTATTTGCTGGCAATCGCTGGGGGGTTCTCTGCGGACTGGCACTCGATCGCTGCGCCCGTTTGGCGCAGGAGTTAACGGCGGATTTTGTTCTCGTTGAGGAGTTGCGCAATCTCGATCAGGTGATGGCGCTGGAGGCGAGTACCCACTCCGTCTTGGTCCTCGATGCTTATCACAAGCAAGACACCGAGGAAGTGGCTGGTCTTTGTAAACAGTGGCTGATGAAGTTTCCGCAGAAGCAGCTGGTGTTTTTGTTTTCGAAATCCATTCACCACTTTGAATTGCCGGATGTCTATGGACGCGGGCGGTGGATTGATTGCGATACCGACACGGCTTTGCCCAATACCACGGGTGCCGACGATAGCCGCCTGCGACGATTCGCGCGCAAGGTGGTGCCTAAGTATGGGGTCGATCACCTGGTGCTAGGACCCGTGACGGCTGCGAAGTTTCGCGAAGCTTTGGATTTCATGCGGACCAAGGAGTTTTGCGAGGAGCAATGGGGATTCAAAGAAAAGCATTCCCGTGGCCACGGCATCACGGTCCTTTTTCACGGCGAGAGCGGCACGGGCAAGACGATGGCGGCGGAAGTCATTGCGCACACGCTTGGGCGGCCCCTCTATCAAATTGATTTAAGCAGTGTGTTTAGCAAGTGGGTGGGGGAGACGGAGAAGAATCTGCGCGCTGTCTTTGAGGCCGCAAGTGGTGTGAATGGCGTGCTGCTTTTTGACGAAGGCGACGCGCTGTTTGGGGCACGCAGTGCGGGCGGCGGTTCGGCGCAGGATCGCTATGGCAATTTGGAAGTGAATTTCCTGTTGCAAGAACTCGAAGCCTTTAACGGCATTTCCGTAATCAGCACCAACCATTTTAAGAATCTAGACTCGGCATTTTTGCGGCGGTTTTCGTTCTCGATTACCTTTCAGCAGCCGACCCCCGAGCTCAGAGAGAAAATCTGGCGCGCCAATGTGCCAGGGAAAATGCCTTTGGCCGAAAACGTGGATTTTAAGCACCTAAGCCAGTTCGCGATGTCGGGCGGCAGTGTGCGCAATTGCATCCGCGAAGCCGCGGCCACAGCGGCGGCAAAGAAGGCGGACAATGTGACGCACGAGGATTTCTTAAGGGCGATTAAACGCGAATGCCAAAAGTTTGAGAGAGAGTTTCCTAGAGAACTAGTCGGTGAAGTGTACTGGAGGAAGGTGAGCCCGGAGTGGGAGGTTTCCCCGGTCAAGAGGCTTCCGAGAGTCTAAGCTCTCGGAAGCCTTAAATGGTGGCACATACTGGGAGTTCTACTGAGTTTAGCCTTGGGCTACGCTCTAACCACTTCCCCCCGCGGTGCCTTCTGTCCCCCGAACTGTGAAATCAACGAAATCTTTGGCCGCTTCGGAACCAGTTCCAAAACAGAACCACAAAGCAACCGTAGCGCAAGAATAAGGGAACTCAAGTGAAAATTAATGAGCTGCGTAAATTTCGTTTTGAATAACGCATTGCCAGTAAAAAACCCCTCTGCTAGCAATATTAGTCCCGGAATTCAGACATTTATGGGCTCGTAGCTCAGCTGGGAGAGCGCTTGAATGGCATTCAAGAGGTCGCGTGTTCGATCCACGTCGGGTCCACCATTTTCGTAAGGGGAAATCGCGCAGGTAGCCGATTTCCCCTTCTTTTTTCGCTTTTCTGTAAACTCGTCACAAACCTCTACCTGGACCGTCAGTTGTGCTAGAAGTTCCCCGCAGGAGAACAGATGGTAGCTTTATTCATTGTTTTGGCAGTTTTAGTTTTCGTAGGTCTGGTCTTGGGCCTTTGGCTCATGGGTATCTACAACCGCCTCGTGGCGCTTAGAAACCAGTTCAAGAACGCCTTTTCCCAGATCGATGTGCAGTTAAAGCGTCGGTATGACCTGATTCCCAATTTGGTTGAAACAGCGAAGGGCTATTTGAAACACGAGCGTGAAACGCTCGAGGCGGTCATCGCGGCCCGTAATCAGGCATTCCAAGCAAGCAAACAAGCCTCGGCCAACCCTGCCGATTCGGGAGCGATGAACTCCCTCATTAATGCAGAGAGCGGACTCTCCGGTGCACTAAGCCGTTTGATGGTGGTTACGGAAAATTATCCAGAGCTCAAAGCCAATCAAAACATGCTCTCGGTGATGGAAGAGCTGACTTCCACTGAAAACAAAATCGCGTTTGCCCGCCAGGCCTATAACGACAGCGTGCAATCCTACAACACAACCCGCGAAAGCTTCCCGGCCAATACCGTGGCGGGAATGTTTGGCTTTACGCCGGCTTCTCTTTGGGAAATTACGGAAAGCGCTCACCGCGAAAACGTTAAAGTCAGTTTCTAGATGAACTTTTTCGAGCAACAGAAACAGGCTCGTAAAGAGAGCAAGGTTCTCTGGGGCCTTTTCCTCATGGCGGTCGTGGCCATTATCGTTGCGGTGAATTTGGCCGCGGTGATTGGACTCGAGATTTATTCCGCACAAAATCATTCTGAGTACAGCTCGTACGGAAATTTCGACAACAGTTACTCCTCCGGTGAGCCCACGCACACGGAGAAAGTGCTTCTCACGTGCTCGCTGGCCACACTCATTACCCTAGCGATTGTTTTCCTGGGTTCGCTCTTTAAGACATCGGCGTTGCGGTTGGGTGGGGGCGGATACGTCGCTAAAGCCTTGGGCGGTCGGCGCATTGAGATGGACACTACCGATCCGCAGGAAAAGCGCTTGGTAAATGTCGTCGAGGAAATGGCCATTGCGTCGGGCACGAATGTGCCGTCGATCTGGGTGATGGATCACGAGTCCGGCATCAACGCCTTTGCCGCGGGCTACGCGCCTTCGGAAGCCGCGGTTTGCGTTTCGCAAGGTTGCCTCAATGAACTAACGCGAGATGAATTGCAGGGCGTAGTCGCTCACGAGTTCAGTCATATTTTTAACGGCGATATGCGCGCCAATATCCGCATGCTGGGCCTGCTGCATGGGATTTTGGTGATTGGGCTAACAGGGTATTGGGCCGTGCGCCTGCTAGGACATTCGCGCCCGCGATCGAGCTCTTCGTCTAATAATAAGAGAGACAACGCTGCGGCGGTTTTGCTTGCCGTCATGATCGTTGGCGTTCTGCTCATTATTATTGGTTATATCGGCGTATTTTTTGGGCGGTTGATTAAAGCTTCGCTGAGCCGCACGCGCGAGTATCTGGCAGATGCCTCGGCGGTGCAATTCACTCGTAATCCCAACGGCATTGCGGGGGCACTCGCGAAAATTCACCACGGCAGCGGATCGGTTTTGGGCTCGTCGAGTCGGGAGCAATTCAGTCATTTCTTTTTTGCCGACGGCGTGGGTTTCTTTATGCCCTTCTTTGAAACCCACCCGCCACTTCCCAAACGCCTCTCGCGTATTCTGCCAAACTGGGAACAAGTTTTTGAGAAAGATAAAATCAAGCCCGCACCCAGTGCGCCGCCGCTGCAGAAAATGGCGAACCACCCGAGCGGCCGGGTTCTAGACAGCATCGGCCGAACGGCCTGGGATCAAGTGGCGTATGCCAAAGAACTCCTGGATGGAATGCCGTCTTTGATCCACAAGCTTTCTGCCGTCCCGCAGGGCGCCAAGCTTTTGATGGTGGCGCTCCTGAACGTGGAGCATGCAGCATTGCCCGCAGCACTGGGCGGATTGGCCGCTGAATTTCCGTCGGAAGCGTTGAAAGACGCGCACCAGCGCTTACGAGACATGGGCGAGAAGAATTGGTTTCCCGTTGCCAATCTTTGCATGCCCGCCATCCAGCGACTGAGTGCGTCCGATCGCAAAGCGTTTTCGGAACTGTGCAATGACATCGTCCACATGGACGGCAAGACGACCACCTTTGAGGCGAGTATTCTTTCGATCCTGCAACGCAGTCTCGCGACCCCCAATCAAAAACGCAAAGTAAGCCACGCCAGTTTAAGCCAAGTCCGTCCGCAGCTTTTTTCGCTGGCAGCCATCCTCGCTTCGGAAACCAGTAGCGACGAGCAAGCTTGCTACGACGCTTTTCGCAAAGGCCTAGAACACGCTCACTTACCGGGCTACATCCCCGAGCGCTTGCCGCAAGTAACTGCCGAAGCCCTCCCGCAGCTGCTAAGGCGCTTGGCGCAAACCTCTCCCGAAATCAAAGAAGTGACGATGAGCCTTTTAGTCGAAGTCATCAAAGCCGACGGCAAAGCCACGGACAAAGAAAAAGAAATCTTGCGCACCGTCGCTGCCACCCTCGAATGCCCGTTACCCCCATTTATCTAAAATCCCCAAAAGGTGCCCATCTACTTTTCGGCCGGAAAGGTAGCGGGTGTTTTTTTCGTTGCGAGAATTCGAGCGGCGAAGCAATCTACGTCTCTGGGTTTTGGGATGAAAGCGTTTCTCTTATTTCTTTCAATTTTTGTTTCTTCCACCGCGTTTGCGCGGCTGCCGCCGGTCGATTTTTCCGCAGAAGTTAAAATTACGGCGCCCGTCGATTTCGAGGCGATGGAGGCGTTGGCTTGGGGGCAGGGAAGAACTCCCCAAGCGTTGAGAAATCTGGCGGCTAGCTATTTGGTTTCGCACCGGGTGCAAGAGGCGATTTGGACTTTGCGAGAGGCCGGGGATTTTCAAGAGGCCTTGGAGCTGACCCGGAGTTTTCAAACCTATCTATCGACGCAGCCCATGAGCGGTGGGGAATTTTTGGGGGGACATGGCGGTGCGAAGGCGCGGCGAGTTCATTATTCGCGTGGGATTTCGGGGGTGTTTAAGCGTGCTTCCGCCAATATTTGTGGCGATGCCGAATACGAGCAAGCCGCCTATTGGATCGACGAGCTTTTGGGGTTGGACGTGGTTCCGATTACAATTCTGGTTTTGCATCCGCAATTCGGATTGGGTTCGATGCAGTACTTCGTGCGCGGCCGCAGGGCGCTCACTGTGAATTCCCCTCGCCATCGAGAGGCGCGGATGCGGCTCGTCGATTTAATTGTGGGAAATGGAGATCGCAATTCGGGTAACTGGCTGGTGCGGCCGGGTGGGTTTGTCGTCGCTATCGATCATGGCAATAGCAATCCGCTGTCTTCGTATGAGCATTGGAGTTTTCCCTTTCAGATTTTGGATGATGAACCGTTGCTGCGGCGGATTTTGCATTTAGATTACGCACTCTTTGATCAGCGCTTGGGAAACGTTTTGCCTAAAAAAATGTTGGATGCGGTTTGGAGCCGCATCCAACGTCTAAAGTCAGATATTTTAGTTCGTAAACCCGAGCCCTGCAGCACTAGCATTCCTCGGTAATGCCACAGATTTTAAGCTTCTTGTCTTTCGCCATCTTCCGGAGGAAGGCATCGTTTTCTTCTGCATCCAGTCGACAACTCCAACTTTCAGAGAGGTTGTCCGACTGAGTGATCACGGCGTTAAGCTTGGTCTTGCCGCCCACGGTTAGAAATGCAGCTCCGCCCGAGTCACCGTCGCAGACTACAACTTCGTCTGGGGAATCGGTGATGACATTGGGGTAAGAGAATCCCGTTACTGCCACCGTGGCTTTGCGTTTCTGATCGTCCCACTTCTTTTTTGGATAGGCTTCGTGGCAACCAAAGCCAACTAGCTCCAGGTCGTCTCCCTTTTTAGCGGTGCCACCAATATTCATCGGCTTAGCACCTTTGATCTCTTTGCTCGTCACTCCGACGGCAATATCGAAGTCCTCATCGGATTTAGGGCCGAACAAGGGATTGCCGGTGAGCGTGATCGTGTAATTTTTACCTAAGTAGTCGAACGAGACTTCTGTTTCTGCTTCTTCCGGAATGCAGTGAGACGCCGTAATAATTGTTTTGGGCCCAACGATCGAGATCGGAAGAGC
>JALHPX010000212.1 GCA_022842225.1 bacterium | reverse complement strand
AAGTTGGACGCGTATCCCCGGACGTTTGGTCTCCAGTGTTCCCTCAATGCGCTGTGTTTGTTTGGAACTCTTAAAAAACGACAGTGCTCCTGGATCTCGCCCCAACACGACGGATTCCCTGTCCATTCCAAGGCCCTCCAAGTCAACGGCACCGGCACTCGCCTGGTCGCTGAGGTCTAAGGGAAAACTGGCTTCGACACCATAGAACAGCGCTTTGCCCAGAGCTGGGTTCACTCGTCCTTGCAGCGCGCGCGGCTTAGGAAAAAATTCAACCGGACGATGTCCGGGAAAATCTATCGCCGCCGCGGGCGGTCCGTAGCGAGTGTGAAACTGACGGGCGCATTCCTCCGGCACTGCACTGCGGTGGAGTAAAATCCCCGCAAAATCATTCAATGAAAAAAAATCGTCGAAAAACTTCCACTGCTCGTTACTAAAGCAACCTTTGGCCTGCAGCAGACGCGGCCAACCATTTTGCAAATAGGGTTTCACCATCTGTTTAGACAGACGACCGAAATTTAGCCCGATCACTTTTTTGCCGTGGAATCTTTGAAAGGCATAGTCCCCTGCGGCACCCAAATCCGGGCACAACGCGGTCGTCACCGCATTTCCCGACAGCACGCAAAATGGCCAGTCCAGCACCGCCTCTCCGGGGGAATTCTGGATCGCAGCAACGAAACCTCGAACGGGAGCGCTCATTTGTGCCAGTTCGTCGCGAGGCACCCATCGATAACAGGTAACCGCTTCCACCACCGCAAGCACCAGCCAGCCTGCTAACAAAGATTTTCTCAAGCCAGCCCCAAGTCGTTGCCAAGGTATGGCCAAGGCAAACAGCAAGAAAATGACTGGAAGCACCAGGGTGCCGCGTCCGCCCACTCGATTCATCGAGGCCCAGGGAAAAATGCGAAGCACGGGGAAGTTAGCGGGATGGTGGAGTGCGACGAATGCCGTCAGCGTCCACAGCGGCCAGTACACGCGATCGGTGCGCTTTAGAAACCACCAACCAGCAATAGCGGGAAGGAGCAAGGACCATCCAGGGCTCGCGTCAGCAATTCCCTCAGGTCGATCTCCCAACCAGCGTTGCAAATCTAGAGTGCCAGGATTCCATCCGGGCAGCCAGGGGACGAGCCAGCGCACGGGATTCGCCCACCAGGTCATCGTTCGAAAACGTTGTCCGCCGGATTCCAGCAAAAGCTGCGCACAGAAAGGCACGTAGAGCCATGCCGCAACCAACGAAGCCAAGAGCAAAGCCCAATGGAGACCTCGATTATTTTGCCACTGTCCCACCAACTGAATCAGACACGATCTAAAGATCTTTTTTCTTCGAAGTTCCCAGACTACGAATATCGAGGTCACCACGAACGAAGTGAGTCCGTATCCCGCGACGTAGCTTAAATCCAAGCCCAGTGACAAAAATGAGAGCAGGCATCTCAATTGAAGATGCAACAAACTGACTTCGGACTTCTCGATTAGTCGTTTGAAGATCAAAAAGTCGACGAGGATGGAAAGCACCGTCCAATGAGTAGCAATCAGGTTATGGTGGCCCGGGAATTTGAGAACCGCGTAAAAGCTCAAAAAGGACAGCGCCAGCCCCGTCGTGCTGGCTCGCAAAAAACCGTAAGGCCGCACCAGCAGGAGAAACGCTCCTACTCCGGCTACTAGAAAACTCCCCAGCGCGTAGATCTGCATCCAAGGCCCATGCCCAAAAGCCGTGGTAAGTAGGGCTCCAAAAAAGGCCCGCTCCGGCGCCCACGCCTGCATTCCCACCCCGATGCCATAGGGATAAAAGACCAGGTCTGATTGCATGTTTAAGAGCGGAAAGGGAAAAAAGCTAAAGAGGCGCTGGGTCAGAAAAGACAAATGCTCGGCAACTTCCGTATCGCCCTGCCCCCACAGCGCCGACCAACCGGTCGGAAAGAATAGGTAAATCAGGGCCCCGGTGCCTGCCAAATAAAGGCCAGCAATCCAGACGAGTGGCCAACGGCGTTCGCCCAACCCAAGGAATGCTAGGATTTTTTCCACGCCCAAGACGCTACTCACAATCGTCGAGACTGGCAATTGAGGTGCCGCCAGTGGCCACCCCAGGGCCCCCAGCCCCGGTAGCTGTGCACCATATTCATCGACTCGCGCTTGTGCTAAATCCCAAGGCAGAAATGCACGCGTTGAAACTAAAATGCGCCTCGCTAAAGCGCCGTTTACTGTCCATGCACTTTAAAGCACGGGCCGGCCACGTTGGGGCATCGCTTTCCTGTGCCGAGATCCTGACCTTTGTCCGCTTCCAGTGGATGGGCGCGGACGACACTTTGCTCTTGTCCAAGGGACACGCGGCCAGCGCTCTCTATTCTGTTTTAATGGAAGCCGGTGACATCGATCCAAGCCTCGCCGATACGTTCTATCAGGACGGCACATTGCTCTCCGCGCACCCGCCGCCGAACCTTTTGCCCGGCATTCCGTTTGCGACCGGAAGTCTGGGCCACGGCCTGTCGCTAGCGGCCGGGATGTCGCTCGCCGACCGGCTGAAGGGCGATTCGCGCAAAGTCTTTTGCATCACTTCCGATGGGGAACTCAATGAGGGCAGCATCTGGGAAGCCGCTCTGTTCATTGCCCACCACCAGCTGAACAAAGTGATTTGGCTGATCGATCGCAATGGTCTGCAGGGCTTTGGCCGAGGCGAAGACGTGATGAAAATGGAGCCGCTGGCAGAGAAGCTCGCGGCCTTCGGCTTCGAAGTGGCGCAGATTGACGGACATGATTTTTCGGCATTTTCAGAGCTCAAAACTCGGTGGGAAGACCAGGGCTTAACCAAACCCCTCGTAGTGTTGTGTCAGACCCGTAAGGGTAAAGATCTCGGGGCACTCGAAGATACTGTCGATTGCCACTACCTGCCCTTGACCGACGCTCAGTACCAGCAAACGCTCCAAAAATGGGATGAAGGAGATTTGCCTGCGTAACGCATTTGTAAAAGCAATTGGCGAATTAGCCGCCAAAGATCCGCGATTGGTATTTCTAACCGGAGACTTGGGCTTCATGGCTTTGGAGCCGTTACGCGCACAATTGGGCGAGCGCTTTATGAACGCCGGCATAGCGGAACAAAACATGGTTTCCATGGCCGCGGGTATCGCCTCTCGGGGGCTGATTCCGTGGATTTACAGCATTACGCCCTTTGTCTCCTTGCGTCCCTTTGAGCAGCTAAGAAACGATGTCGGCCTGCATCGGTTGCCGGTGCGAGTCGTCGGTAACGGCGGCGGATTTGGTTACGGCATTATGGGTTCCACTCACCATGCGCTCGAAGATCTGGGCTGTTTTCGACTGCTTCCTCATTTTAAATCCGCCATTCCCGTATACGCCTCCGATGTCGAGGAGGCTGTTACCTGGATGAATGATCAGCCAGGCCCGGTGTATTTGCGGCTAAACCTCGAAGCTCCCGGACCTTCCCCCGCTCCGTTTCAGTCTTGGCGGCGAGTGAAAGAAGGCGATAAGGCCGTTGTCGTCACGATTGGGCCGGTCTTAGGCGAAATGCTGAGCGTTTTGGAAAAGCTGCCCGAGGAGAGTTTTGAAGTCTATTCAGTGGGGATATTGCCCTTCACTTCGGTCCCGCAGGAGCTGCTGGAAAAAATAGAGCGCTCCGGCATTCTCATTACCTTTGAAGAACATATTGCG
The DNA here is from genome assembly GCA_022842225.1 of bacterium. GTDB lineage: Bacteria > Bdellovibrionota > FAC87 > UBA2466 > UBA2466 > JALHPX01. The sequence continues at coordinate 2,172 of JALHPX010000212.1, read as the reverse complement.
GCAGGAGGACTGGGTGAGAGCCTGGCAGCCCATTTGCTGGGAAAATTAAAAACCGCTATTCGCTATCTGCCGCTAGCGGCTACGGGTTACCCTTCCGGACGATATGGTTCCCAGAAATGGCATCTGCAAGAGAATGGACTTAAGGGAGAATCGTTGGAAAGCCGAATCAAAACGTTTTTGGGAAGAGGCAGGGCCAAATGAGTGATATTCGGCAGCTACGCGGACCGATCGTGGTATTCGGTGCCGGTGGATTCATTGGCGCCAATCTTTATCGACGATTGTTGGCGGAACGCCGTGATTGTTACGCGGTAACCCACCAACGCCACACCCCCTGGAGACTCAATGGCACTCCCGCCGATCGCTTGCTCCAATGCGATGTGACAGATCGGTATAGCGTGCAGCGCTTGTTCGACACCTATCGCTTTCAATCGATATTTTTTCTCTCGGCTTACGGTGCTTACTCCCGACAATCCGAAGTCAGTCGGATTTACGACACCAACGTTACGGGTCTCGTAAATGTCATCCAGGTCGCGCAGTCCGAGGGTTTTGATGCCCTGGTGCATGCCGGATCTTCTTCGGAGTACGGCACCAATAGCGCTGGACCAAAGGAAGAAGATCCCAAGCGCCCGAATAGTCACTACGCGGTTTCCAAACTAGCAACCTCTCAACTCATTCAGTACTTAGGAGAGCAACAGGGGCTGCCTGTCATTCACCTGCGATATTATTCGATCTATGGGCCTTGGGAAGAATCCGATCGGCTGGTGCCGCGCTTAGTGGAAAGCGCATTGCTGGGAAAATTGCCGCGCTTAGTGGATCCGCAGATCTCAAGAGATTTTGTCTATGTAGACGACGCCGTTGATGCCACGGTGGCCGCCGCCGTGCGCGGAGTAAAAATCGCTCCCGGCGCGTGCCTGAATATCGCGTCTGGTAAAAAAACTACGCTTGCCGATTTAGTAGAAATTTCCCGAAACGTTTTTTCCGTCGAAGAGCTCCCACAGTGGGGCACCATGCCCAACCGCAACTGGGATTTAAAGGACTGGTACGGCAGACCCGATCGCGCCAAGGAGATCTTGCAATGGAGCGCCAAGACAGAGCTATCCACTGGACTCCAGGCAACGGCCAATTGGATTAAGGGTTTTGGTTCTACCCCCATTATTCGCGAGACAGTGGATTCGGAGCGCCCGGTGCGCCTGTCCGCAGTGGTGGCCTGCTACCGCGATGCCGAAGCCATTCCTCTGATGCACCAAAGGCTTACTCAGGTCTTTCGCAAGCTGCGAGTCGATTACGAAATCATTTTCGTAAATGACTGCAGCCCAGACGGCACTTCGCAGGTTTTGGAAAAACTCTGCGCGGAAGACGATCACGTTCTAGCAATTGAGCACTCTCGCAACTTTGGATCGCAAAGTGCGTTTGCTAGCGGAATGGAAATTTCCACGGGGCACGCGGTGATTTTGCTCGATGGTGATTTGCAAGATCCCCCAGAGTTAATTGCCGAATTTTTCGAGAAATGGCGGCAAGGGTACGAGGTCGTTTACGGTCGCCGTGTGCGCCGCGAAGCAAGCCTCTTGCTGCAGGCCTGTTACAAGAGTTTCTACCGAGTGTTTCGTCTCATGGCCGATATCCCCATCCCCCTCGATGCGGGCGACTTCTCTCTGCTCGATGCGAAAGTGGTACGACATTTAGGCACTCTCCCCGAAACAGACCAATTCCTGAGGGGATTGCGAGCGTGGGTCGGATTTAAACAAACAGGCGTCGATTACGTGCGTCCCGATCGGATGTTTGGTCGCAGCACCAATAACTGGCGCAAGAATTTTTGGTGGGCCCGCAAGGCAATCTTTAGCTTTAGCTTTGTTCCGTTAGAGCTACTGCTTTATGGCGGATTCGGCCTCACGTTTTTGGCTTTCTTGGGCCTCATCGGCCAGACCGTTTACCGGCTCTATCACCCAGAAATGCCGCACGGAATCTCTACGATCATTATTTTGATACTGCTCTTTGGCGGCGGCAACTTGCTAGCGATCTCCATCCTGGGCGAGTACGTCGGCAAGGTTCTGGAAGAGACCAAGCGGCGTCCTAAATTTATTCGTCGAGCGGTTCGCTCGGGCAAGTTTTCTTACGCCAAGGATGAAGAAATCCAAGGCTTTGTCAGAAGCAGACGAAAGAACGCCAACGCCC
>JALHPX010000211.1 GCA_022842225.1 bacterium | reverse complement strand
TGAAGAACATCAAGGTCATCGAAGTGACTCATATGGACCAAGTTCTTCGCCACGCGCTGGTAGGAGACAGTCTATTTAGCGGCGCGGAAGCTGCTGGAACCTCAACGGTCGTGGAACCCGCGATTGTCGAACCCCCAGCTCCCGAAGTCGATCCGGATGTCCCTGCAGCGGCTCACTAAATTCGAGATCCGTACGACCCGAGAACCGGCCGGCCCAAAGGCCAGCCGGTTCCCCTGAGGTCGTACGGAACCCGCGTACTTAGCGACCCACTGTATTCTGCTGGAATACGCTAACTCATTGATTTTGCTGTTGATTGTGTTCTGACTCACCATGTAAACTAAAACTAATTGCACGTATCGGGGACGTTTCGGGAAAAATCTACTACCACCTCTGCGCTATTCATCACGACGTCCCTCTGTCCATCGACGGGGGAAAAAATGGGTAATTGTAAGATCTGCGGTCAGCCTAAAGATGTCTTCATGCAAAACAAGTTCGTCTGCATTCATTGTGACGAATTGCTTTTTGATATGGAGATTGAGTTGGATGGTCCTGCTCCCAAGCAGCTCGCACCCGCTCCGGCACCGGTAACTGCCAAGCCAGCAAAAGTGCTGCGCCTGGTGGAAAAGAAGCCTGCCGTAAAAAAAGAAGACCCTAAAAAAGAAACGGCCCTGGACGTCTTCGAAGAAGATGACCAGGACCAGAAAACGAAAAAAGTCGCTTAGCTGTTACTTAGCTGGGCTATTTAACTAGCGCTTTGAGATCGTCAGCACGATCCGTTTTTTCCCATGTGAAGCCTTTGGCCGACGTGCGTCCAAAGTGGCCGTAAGCGGCTGTTTCTTCGTAAATGGGACGGAGCAAGTCCAACGTCTTGATGATTTCAGCTGGCTTGAGGCCGAAAATCTCACGAACAGCGCTGGACAGCTTTTCGCTGGAGTACTTGCTGGTGCCAAAATCTTGGACCATCAAGGACACCGGCTCTGCCACGCCAATCGCGTACGCCACTTGCACTAAGCAACGGCGAACCAATCCTGCCGCTACTAAGTTCTTGGCAATATATCGGCCCATGTAAGAAGCCGAACGGTCGACTTTGCTAGGATCCTTGCCCGAGAACGCGCCGCCACCGTGGGCGCCGTGTCCGCCGTACGTGTCGACGATGATCTTACGACCGGTTAAACCGCAATCACCCATGGGTCCGCCAATCACAAAGCGTCCGGTTGGGTTGATGTAAAACTTGGTTTGAGAATCGATCAGCTTTGCCGGGATGGATTTTAAAATCACTTCCTCGTGCACGGCTGTTTTCAATTCGTCATACGAAACGTCGGGGCTGTGCTGCGTAGAAACAACCACTGCTTCCACACGCTTCACGTCGCCATTTTCGTCGTATTGGACGGTAACTTGGGATTTACCGTCGGGACGTAAGAAACCTAACACGCCTTCTTTGCGGCAATCCGCCAGGCGCTTGGTCAGTCGATGCGAGAAAGCAATGGTGGCCGGCATGAGTTCCGGAGTTTCATCGCAAGCGTAACCAAACATTAATCCTTGGTCGCCCGCGCCCATTTCCTTGAAGAGGCCTTCGCCTTCATTCACGCCTTGAGCGATGTCGGGGGACTGTTTGCCAACGGCGGTAATCATGCCGCAGGTTTTGTAATCAAAACCCATATCATCGGAATCGTATCCAATGCGCTTGATGGCATTGCGCGCGATGGTCGCAATATCCACGATAGCAGTCGTTGTGATTTCACCGCTGACGATGCAAAGGCCAGTGGTCAGCATGGTTTCGCAAGCAACTCGGCCCCGTGGGTCTTGGGCCAAAACCGCATCCAGAACTGAGTCCGAAACTTGGTCCGCCATCTTATCTGGATGGCCTTCCGAGACGGATTCCGAGGTGAAAAGGCAGTTCTTCAAATTCATTCTTATTTTCTCCCTATAAAGAAACACCCTAACTTGGTCGGGAGAATTGCGATTGTCAAAAAAAACACGCGCCGGCTTTTAGGCCGGCGCGCGTCAAAGGCATTACTTGCAAGGGTTTCTAGCGACGTTTCTTTCTAGGAGGAGCAAAAGCATCCTCATTGAATTCCTCGCCACCACCACCGGTATCGCGCTTGCGGCGGTTAATTGCCACTAACGCTAAAAGCAACAATCCCACTCCTAATCCCATGGTGATGAAGAATAGGTTCTGCTTTAAGAGCTTGGAGAGATTTACATCGTTCTTCTCTTTGCGCTCGGGCAAACGGGGTTTGTTCTCGATTACAGGTGGCTTTAAGTCCGCAACGGGAGCCGGTGGGGGAACCACTGGAGCCGGAGGAGGTGGAACCACAGGCTGGATCACAGCTGGCGGAGGCGTCGCAGCAAGCTGCGGAGCCGGTGCCTCACCGAGGTCCGCGTAGTAATTCAATTTTTGACCAAACGTCAGGCTATCGGGACGGGCGAGCGAGTTAACGACCGCGAGCTCTTTCCAGCTGTTGATGTGGCCAAGGCGCTTTAAGGCGATTTGAGAAATCGACTCACCGCGCTTTACCGAAACAGTCGTCGGGGTCAGCGATCGCTCCTCATATAAGGACTTCATTTGCATATCGCCCGCTTCGTTAGCCGACGTGTAGTAAATGAGGTTTCCTGGCACCCAAGCAGTGGAATTCCAAGAGGTTAGGTCTTCCGCTCGGCTTTCATCTCCGTAAATCAGCTTAGCGACGTTGTTTGCGTTGTCGCCTTTGCGGAGGAAGTAGTACCGATTGAGGTTAGCGCCTTGTTTGCTGAAGGCTTCCTGAGAAATCTTCGGCATGACCGAAGCTCGGAAAACTTTGGGTTTAGGTTGCTCAACTGGATCTGACAGAGACGGGGTTGTTCCCAGTCCGAAGTCGGAAGCAGCAGCTGCGTCAGCAGCGGCAGTTGTCGAATCACCCAGAACGCTGGTGTCGCCACCCCCGAGAGTATCGGTTGCAGCGGGGTCCGTTGCGGTTGGACTTTCGTCCGTACCAGCAGCGGTCTTCGCACCTGCCTCGTCGAAGCTGAGATTTTCAAAGTCATCATCAGCAACAGGTTCGAAGTCGGAGTCTTTGCCTTTTTCGGCGTTTTCCGCGGGAGCGTCCGAGTTTTCGGCAACCGTCTCCTTCGAGCTATCGTCTGAAGAGTTCTCTTCATCGAATCCAGCATCGGAATCTGAGTTTTCTGCCGTGTCTGATTCGCCACCGGAGGAGTCTGTCTCCGCCACCGACGATTCTTCATAGCCTTCAGAGTCTGCCGTTTCGTCGACGTTCTTGTTCGCACAAGAAATCAAAGTAGGGCCTAAACTGAGACTGACAAGCAGCCACCAACGTATAATTTTTTTCGTAGCCATATCCAGGAAGTCCTGAAAAGGGTTTGTATCCATAACCCTTTTCGGCTCTTCCCATGAGTTTATTTAGCTCCGAGTTATAAAAGGTTGCGCAAATACGGGTGCTGGAAAGGCTAGCAATTTCTTAGGCTTTACTCGCCGCAACAATAGAGATTCATCGATGTCGTTTGTTTACCGATAGAGAATCCGGAATGTTAGCCCCGAAGAAAAACGACAAAGCGATTTTAATCGGCATTCGAACTAATTCGGTGCTGCAAGATCGACCCTTGCCCTACGATTTGTTCCTCCAAGTCGGGGGACAAGTTGTCCATTTCCGCAAACCTGGCGACGTTGTCACCGGCGACCGCGTGAAACAGCTTTGTACCCAATCGTCGGAAGGGTTGCTTTTCATTCCCGCGGAGCAAAAAAGCCTCCACCTCCAAAGTTTGCGCGATCAGCTAAAGGATCCCGATCTCAAAACAGAAGATCGCAGCCGCATGCTCAAAGAATCGGCCTTTGTGCACGTGCATGACCTTTTCACTTCAAAAGATATCCAGCCCGTTGTGACCGAAGCCAGAAGTTTGGTGGAAGACATGGTGTCTTTTGTCTCTACTGACGTCGCCGCGGTTGCGAGCTTATTGAATTTATCGCGCCACGATTATTACACCTACAACCACTCAGTGGATGTCGCGGTATATTCGATCGTATTGGCAAAAAGAGTTTACGGTACCGACGATAAAAAACTGCTGATCACCGCAGGTCTTGGCGGCTTGCTACACGATATTGGCAAGCGCGACATCGATCTAGGGTTGATTAACAAGGCGAGCAGTTTAACCAGCTCTGAGTGGGAAATGATGCGCAAGCATCCCGAGTTTGGTCATGCTTATGTCAAGCAGGTTGATACCATTCCTAACGATTCAAAAATGGTGGTGCTACAGCATCACGAGAATTTCGACGGCACTGGGTACCCCTTTGGACTTTCTGGTGAGGGTATCTCGCGCCTTGCCCGAGTCGTCACGATCGCGGACGTCTTTGATGCTTTGACGACGAAAAGATCCTATCACCATGCCAGCAGCCCGCTCGAAGCCATTTCGATCATGAAGGGCATGCAGCCGGGCAAATTCGATCCCTCGATCTTTAACTCCTTCGATAGAAAGTTCCAAACCAGTCCAAAAGTCGAAATCCCCACCAGCTTTGACCCGTGTTGCGCGGCAAATAGCAGAGTGAAGAAGAAGTAATCACTTCGCTGGCGGCGCCGGGGTGTTTGGTTTGCCTCGCAAATAATTCACCCATCCTAGAAATGCTCGATACCAGCGCAGAGTTGGATTCAAAACTTCTGGTTTAAAATAAAAGATCGATCCAAGTAGAGTGAGACCCGCGAGTACTAGGTGGCCTGTGTTGACATCGAATGGGCCCATGCTCCAAAGCGGAGTGCCGTTGCCGCCTGCCATTGCCAAGGCAATCGCATCAAGCGCGAGAATAGGCACTTTGATGTAATTGCTTAGAGTGCGCACCTGTTCGGAGTCTTCTGTTCCCGATTGCTTATTCTGCCAGCCCCCCACGCCATTGGTGATCACGATATTGTAGAACATTACTTGTAAGAAAAGAGTCAGGCCTTGTGTCGTCGAGAAATTGGCTAATTCGGTCGGAAACTGCGAGGCGGTGGCCGCCCATCCATGCTCCGAGTAATACTTTACGATTTCAGAAAATCTTCCAAACACGCTGTAGTTGATGATGAACGGTAAAGACAGCGAGGCATTTTTCAGGAACTGCTCCACAGCGTTTGAGCCCGGGCGCAGCAACCAATTCAGCATAAACTTGGCGTAGACACTGTACGCGACCAGCACTGCTGCGTGCACTCCGACGACTAAGTTGGCGTCGAGTGCAGGAAGCGCGCTGTAGAGAAAAACGATGTTGGGAATTTCAACGGCGATTCCAGAGCCAATGCCGGAACTCACCTCGGCAGCGAGAGGTGCTTGATAGTCTCTGGCGAAGCTTGGGAAGAAGTAGCGGAAGCGATCGAGAATAGCGCCAGCAGTTTCTAGCATTAGTTGTTTTACGTTTCTCGTCGGAAACGACAAGACGGTTACTGATGTTCCATCGCGCAGAAGGTCGCGCTCTTTTAACGCTGCTTCAAAGGCAGTGCGTGTTTCTTTCTCTTTTCCCATCGCAATGCCAGTGACAAAAAACTTTCCACCGAGAATGGCGGCGGGACCTTTTTCAGTGAGAACTTTGTCGAGACCTTCAGCGAATTCTTCTGGCGTATTGCCCGAAATAATCACACCGACGGAATCGTTTGCCTTGGCCTCTTTGGGGGCCAAAAGCGTGTGGCACTTCTGAATCAGGCTGCGGATGGGCGGACGGTTCTCTGGACTCCAGTCGATATCGCCGGCTCGGACGACGTTCCCAAATGTGGTTGCGAACAAAAAAGACAAAAGGACAAACGAATGAATAAAACGCTGCACTGATTACTCCCCCCAAAAACCCAACGGATGGAGTGGTCGTATTTGCCGCGAGCAGGCGCGGCAAGAAATTCAG
>JALHPX010000210.1 GCA_022842225.1 bacterium | reverse complement strand
AACGGTAGAGCGGCTGATTCCAAATCAGTAGGCTGCCGGTTCGAATCCGGCCTGCCCTGCCAATTAATCCTTCGTCCTTAATTTTTTAGCTTTATCCTTAACCCTTCGTCCTTCCGTAAAACGACACAGTCTTGAGCAGTTCGCCATTTTTCGTCACCGCCACATCTCCGGTCCACGCTCAAAAGCAATGGAAAATGCCTGGTCTACTGCTTGCACAACGCTGCCCCGGCTCGAGGGAGGAGTGTTCTTCCGGCGGGCCTCAACTACTAGGGAGATCACAGTGAAAAAGGCAACATTAGCGGTAGCGTTCTTATTCTTGGCTGCTTGTTCTAAACAAGAAACTAAGATTCCTACGCCTGCCGACTTAGGTAACCAACGTACGGAATCGGGTCCTCGCGCGACCCTCATTCGTAATTTGGATTTAGGCGCTGCAATGTCGAGCGTTGTTCCGACGGGAATTTGCGCTCAGTTAGTGCAGCACGAATCGGGTCAGTATAAAGGTCTGAAAGTTATCGAAATCAGCGATGGCCCATCGTGCCCGTCCGATATCGCTGACGAGTCGAAGACCCTCGTGGAAGTCTTCAAATACGAATTCGTTGCTCCGAGCAACGAAATCGCAATCTACGCTGGCCAAACCCGCGTTGGAACGGGCGAGTGGTACAGCATGGCCGATAAAAACGCCGGAGAAGCTCGCAAGGTAAATAAGCTTTGCAACGAAAACTTCGCGAGCGTTTGCTCGTTCAGCACCAATGAAATGGAAGGTTTCGGCGGCATCTTTATGCACTAATAAAGGCCGTTGTTCCTTAAAAGAAATGGGCAGCCGCAGTTTCGCGGCTGCCCATTTTTTTTGTAAATTCTCTTACCAGGGAAACTTTTTGAAGATTTCGTCTGACGACTTACCCAGCCCCATTAAGTGCGCATAGAGCGCATCTTCGGCTTCCGCGAAATCCGCGTTGTACTGAGCGAGCGCCGCAGAACCAGGCTTCATGTCAGCAGTAGGCTCTGGAAACTCTCGGGTTTTATAGAGCTCCGACACTTCTTTTTGTGGCCCAAACACATACATCTTATAAGGACGGCGCTGATAGTTATTCAGCGAAGTCCCAGGCAAAGTGTCCGGCAGGTCGCGGACAAAAACCACTCTCACCCCGCCGGTCTGCATCTCAATTCCCACATCCTTACCCTTCCACATTAACTTTCGAGGTGCGTGGGGAGAATACCCTTCGGCATCTTGATGGCCTGTAACCAGACGATGAAACTGCGCGAGCTCCACCGAGTCGATGGAGTAAAGAGGAGCGGCATTATCTGCAAACGTCTTTTGCAACGCCGCCTGCACGCCTTTGAGGTGATCTTTGCCAACCAATACCTGCACGTGCGATTTCGGCTGCGGCAAGGCGAGGTTTTCACAATAGGCTTTGGCGATGTTGAAGGCCATAAGCTGATCCCGCCAGGCCGTTAAGAGAAAATGGCTCTGCGGCTCGTGCTCAAGCCGCACCAGCTGATTCGTCGGTAATTCAGTCATCCGACGAATTAGATCCATAGAATATTGAGTTTGATGGGCGAGGCCCTGGGGAAAAGGCACTTTCTCTCGCAGCACTTTGCCCTCAGACTTCTTCTCCAACTCCTGGGCAACTTCCAAAACCGCCTTCTCCAGAAGGTCCGCAAATTCCTTTGGATGCCCGGTCACGATCTCTTTGATCGAATCCAGCGACGGCGAACGATCCGCCACCATCCGCGGCGTAACCATCCACTTTTTCAACTCCTCGATTGGCCCCTGCAGCGCCTTGCAAGAGCCCTGCAGGCTGCACTTCTCAGACGCAGTCGCCGCTACGATTTTCTCCATCGCGGGGCTGGTGAAAGTGAACGAGGCCACATCCAACGCGTAGCGCTCATCCGCTCCCGGCATGGCGTTTTGGCGAGCTCCCAAGATACGGAGCGATTCAATAGCAATAAGGTAATTGGCGATCTCACTGACTTGGGCGTTATCCAACCCCTTAATCAACCGCGTGTCGGGCTCCGAACTATCCGGCGCCGCCATCCCCTCTTGCATCATGCAGACATAACTCTGCGGATGCGCTATCTGTCCGCGCAGTACCTGCTCGCGCTCTTGGCAGTAAGGCTCCGTGTGGTCCGTCCCGTTTAAAATCACAAACGGCAGTTGCAACGGTTTGCCCGCTTTTTTTGCTTCTGCTTTTTTGGCTTCGAGTAAATCGGGACAAGGCAGTTCAATCGGCTGGCCGGCCCACTCCAGTTGAGTGAGCGCTCGATCAGTCACCGCTTTTTTGCGATCCACCACGCTTTTTTGGTGGGGTTCGGCAACGGCGCCGAGACAAAACAACATCACACCGAACAAGGCGGCCGCGCGCATTTATTCGTCCTTAGAGAGAGTAAGAATGCGGTTAAACATCATTTCGATGGTGGTTTGGCTCGCTAAATGGCGAGTGTAGGTATCTTTAAACTTTATCGGCTTGCGACCCTTTTTCCACTCATCGTCCAAGATACCGGCGATATTGTTGCGCACCTGATAGATATCGGCCGAGTAATCGGTGGGGTTTGGATCATTGTGTTCTTTGAGTTCGGTGCGGAACTTCTCAATCGTTCGCACTGCCGCCACGGTAAATTTGTTTTCCTCCTCCGTGCGGACGATTTTATTCTCATCCGAAACTTTGGAGTTTAATTGCTCGATGAATTTGGGAATCAGATCCAAGGTCGCTTTATCGACAGCAGCAAGTGGTGTCTTATGCAGTTTTAATAGCTCACTCGCATAGTAATTGAGCATCGTCGCCACTTCTTCTAGGCCCTTTTCATCCGCGGCAGAGAGTTTCGACGTATCGTCGAATACGTTCCAAAATCCGGCTGGAACTTTTTTGCCAGCAAGCTTCAACTCAAGGTGGGCTTTGAGTTTCTTCAGCGCATCGATCTCGATTTTCATTGGCTCGTTACCAGTCGCTTTGCCGTGAGCTTCGGCTGCAGCGATTGTCGCCGCCAGTTCTGCAATCAACTTCTCAATTTCTTTTTTTCTGGCATCGCTCAACCGGGGTCTTGAGTCCTTGGGGTCCGCCGGAGGACGGCCCACGCCTTCCACCGGAGCATTACCGCCTTTACCTGCGTGTGGTCGCTCTGCATGGAGAGCCACTCCCAGAAACAATGCCACCCCAATCAACAGTTTTAATCCCATTCCCATAACGATTCCCTATAGAGCTTTCTTTTCCGCAGGTTTTTCTGCAGGGCGAATCTGAATCGGTGAATTGACCGGCCCCGCTCCCACGGCGGTCCCAGGGACCAGCCAAATATTTTTAGACATGACGACGAGAAGATAACAACTCACTACCAAATTCATCACGGGGCTCATCACAGAAGCCATGAAGGCCGCCACGTACATCCAGATCGGCAGGACGGGCAACTTCGCAGCTGCGTCGATAAAATGCCCATTGCTGCCGACGACTAACGCACTCTTGGAGAGCATCGCTAAGCGTTTCTTGCCGTCCACTTCAATCCAGGCGGGCCACATCAAAAGCCGATGACCTAACTTTGTGTAAACTTTCTCCGCCCATGCGCCCGCAATTTTTCCCGCGGTTCCAGGGATCGCACCCCCACCCGCTTCCGCACGTTTGCAGACCAATCGCAATAAAATGCGCTCCAGCACGTAGCCCACTAGCACGTTCTGTAAGCCCACCACGACCAGCACGAGCCCTACCAGCGGCAGCATTGCCCCAGCCGGAAACCCCTCGGGAACCGACCCGGGAGCGGGTTTCGCAAAAACCAGCGCTCCTATCACAAGGCCGAGAACCGTAAATCCAACACTAAACTGGAAGAGAAACCGGGTGTAATTGGGCAGGCTTACGAAGAAATCGACCGGCCAACGCGCCTCTGCCGCATTGAGTCGTTTCTCCATCGACAATAAAAACCAACGGTAAAGGCCGTAAGTGACCCCCGCCCCGATAGGAATCAGCGCCCAAAGCACTGTTTCTAGCCCCGCCAATCCCGCTGAATCTTGCACATCCACAAAACCTCATCGGCTTTTGGGCCCCAAAGCGTAAATCCCCATGATTTTACCGCCAAAAGTGACCGTCTCAGCAACTCATTTGCTTGATATTTGAGGCGAATTGCGGCAGAACTGACAATCTCGTATGGAGAACCGAAAGCTTATTTCAGTTGTGTACTTAGTTGCAAGCGCGCTCGCGTGGCTACTCGCCCGTTCCGGCTTCAACTTCCTTTACTCTTTTTATGAGGTCCGTCGCCTCCCGGGGATGCAGTACGCCCGTGAAGCGGTACCCGTCTTAATTGCGGCAATCCTCTTCTTAGTGCTCTTTAAATCATCCAAAGTGAGCACCACTCTGGAAGAAGTTATTTCGGAGCTAAAAAAAGTAACTTGGCCTAGCTACCCAGATGTGGTCAAAGCAACCACCGTGGTTTTGATTTGTGTTGCCGTAGCAAGCCTGCTCTTAGCGGGTTTTGACTTGGCCTTCGGTCGATTGATCCAATGGTTGATGCCTGGCACCTAAGTGCGTGCAGAAGGCGTTGCGGAAGCTGAAAGTAAAAAGGATTTGTTACGGTGACAAAAGAAGGAAAAAACGAGGATCAGGAAGTGGTCGCTGCAGAACAGCCAAAAGACACTGCGTCTGAAGCTCCTGTTCAAGCGCCAACCGGCGATGCCAACGACAAGCAACGTTGGTACGTAGTCCATACTTATAGTGGCTACGAGCAGAAGGCTCGCCTAGCCCTGAAAGAGCGTATTCGTCAGTTGAATATGGACAAGTTCTTCGCAGAAGTCCTTATTCCCTCTGAGAACGTCATTGAATTAGTGCGGGGTCAGAAAAAGACCACCAGCCGTAAGTTTTTTCCGGGATACATGCTCGTCAAGATGGAGTTAAACGACACCACTTGGCACTTAGTGAAGAGCACTCCCAAGATTACTGGTTTTGTTGGAAATGCCACGAACCCACCAGCGGTTCCCGACGAAGAAGTCGCGCGCATCACCAATCAAATGACGGAAGGCACGTTGAAGCCCCGTCCGAAGGTACAGTTCGAAGAAGGCGAAAACGTCCGCGTTGTGGATGGTCCTTTCGTCAACTTCAACGGCGTGGTCGAAGAAGTCCGACCAGATAAAGGCAAACTCCGAGTGCTCGTCAGCATTTTCGGACGTTCGACTCCGGTGGAACTCGATTTCGTTCAGGTTGAGAAAAGCTAAGTCGGTAGGATTCGGCTTAGAGAAGTTTTTTAGACGGGTTATTTAAACCCGGTTTGAGTGTGGAGAAGTAATGAAGAAGTTATCAGCGATGGTGAAGCTGCAGATCCCTGGTGGAAAAGCCAACCCATCCCCCCCAGTAGGTCCGGCCCTCGGTCAGCACGGTGTCAACATTATGGAATTCTGCAAAGCGTTCAATGCGCGGACGCAGAAAGACAACGGCACCATTATCCCGGTCGTCATCAGCATTTTCTCTGACCGCTCTTTCACCTTTATTACCAAGACCCCACCGGTCGCGGTCTTATTGAAAAAAGCGGCAAACATCGTTTCTGGCTCTGGTACTCCGAACAAGACAAAAGTCGGCTCGGTCACCAAGGCTCAAATCGCTGAAATTGCTAAGACCAAAATGCCTGACCTCAACACAGTGGATCTCGCATCCGCTGTCAGCCAAGTTGAAGGCACAGCCCGCAGCATGGGGCTGGAAGTTAAAGGTTAATCTTTTTTTTAGATTGTTAGTTTTTTACGGAGCATCCAATGGCCAAACGGGGCAAACATTACAAAGCAGACTACGCAAAAGTCGACCGAACCAAGCGCTATCAAATCGACGAAGCGCTGGCCATCATTGACACGTTTCAAACGAAGAAATTCGACGAGAAAATTGAAGTAGCT
>JALHPX010000209.1 GCA_022842225.1 bacterium | reverse complement strand
CTGGGACATCAACGCGGGCACTCGCAGTCCGATTGCGGCGCCCTTAAGCGCCAACTCGGAAACCCAAGCGTCTTTTTCCATCTCCAGCCGCAGGCCCTGGCCGGGATCGCTCATCCCCGCCGGCAAAGCTTGTGTCTTCCACACCTCATAAGATTGAAGGGGCCCACGCAATTCCGCGGGCAATTCCGCGAGCGGCTTTGCTTCAAATTCCAAAAGGTGGCGATAAAATCCAGGCGGGCGACGCACCGTTTGCGCGGCATTGTTAATCAAAATATCGAGCCGCTCCTGGGTCTCGCACAGGTACTGAGTGAATAGCTCCACACTCGGTGAGTGCCGCAGATCTAACCCGTGCACTTCAAGGCGATGGGACCACTGGGAGAAATCCTCTTCCTTGGAAAACCGTAGAACGGCATCCTGAGGAAAACGAGTCGTCGCAATGACTTTTGCACCTGCGCGCAACATCATCAGCGCTGCTTGGTAGCCAATCTTTAATCGCGAGCCTGTAATCAGCGCAACGCGGCCTTCGAGCGAAGCGGTCTGCGAACGCTTTTGATAGTTCAAATCTCCGCAAGGGGTACACATTGCATCGTAAAAGAAATGGAGCTGATCAAATTCGGTTTTGCAGACGTAGCAATTACGCGGCTTATTGAGGCGCGGAGTGTCCGACGAGCGGCCCAGTAAATTCACTGGCGGCGGCACAAAAATCGGGGAACGCCGGGCTTCGCGGATCACGGTGCCCGCGGTATTTTGACGATCCACGGCGCGCTCTTTGCGTTTTTTAGTACGGCGATAAACTTTGGAAAGCTTCATGATCTCGTAGCGCGAGGGCCGGGAAACTTTCCCCGCCGCGATCAGCAAATTGCGGCGCTGCTCTTCGGATAAGGTGGCCAGCAACGTGCGGTTTTGCAGAATCCGTTCAAAGACATCGATGCAAGTTTGCACCTCGTCGGGATTGAGCGCAGGTCCAGGCTCGGTGGGGGGATGCTTAATGCCCGAAAGCGGGGCTTTGGGCGACTCGGGCTTTTCTAAATGTACGTCCATGGTTTCGGCGGGGAATGTACTCCAAGAGCTCGGCTACAAGCAATGGCAGCAAAATCGCCCCTCCCAAGGAGACCGAAAGCAGGTATTTGAACTGGTTGGCGGGAGCAGTCGCTAGCACCAGCACCATACGGCTCAGCAATAGGCTCGAAGCAAAAGCCGCCGCTGGACAGCGACGAAAAAAAACCAGGCCCGCCAGCAAAGAAAGCAGTGGGATCAACTGGCTACAGAAAATACGGTGCAACCAACTGCCATCGGGCACCATCCAAACTTCCGCTAGTTCCAGATGGCGTTGCGACCAATTCCCTAGTGGCTTAGCAGTCGATACTTTTAATAAGGCAAGCATCTCTGGGATACGGAACATATACTGGGCCGAGATCAACATCGGTTCGCGGGTACCGAGATTGAGAATGCTTGAAGCCATGACAATGCGGTTCTTAACCCACGTCCACGGATATTTCGCATAGAGCTGGAAACTCGCGGCCTTAAAGCGGCTAAACTCGTGGTCCGTTACCGGCCGCTGGACGTGGAAATACGCGGGATCAATATCGTAAGTTTTGGCGTAAGTTCTGAGCGTCTTTATATCCATGACAAGCGAGATGGCTTCGTCGAGTTCCGGATACTCTTTCTCGACTGCAAACTCGCTATAAATCCTTGAAAGAGGATTGATAAATGCCGTGCCTTGGTAAGGCTGCTTCAAGTGCGCATAATCAAACCGCATGGGAATGAGTCCCAGAAAAAGCAAACTCCACACCCCCTGCCAAAGCATGTAGGAAGCGAAATTCCGAAAAGTCCAAACGCGAAAAAGGCTGGCCAGCAACGGAAACAATACCAGCAGTAATTTTGCTTCCATGCGCATATCGGACAGCAGACAGACGAAAAATCCAATGAATGCGAAATGCCAACTTTTGAACTCTTTGACGATGAGAAAGACCATCGCGAGTGAAACGAGAATGAGGGAGAAGAAAATATCTCGACTGTGAGTGAGGATCAGCACCTGGTGGTAAGGCAAGAGACAAACCAGTGTGAGAAAAAGCGCCGAGCCGATGCGCGCCACGCGATGGGGCATTCGGTTGATCCGTTGGGCAACGAGCCACACCAAACCAAGAAAAACCAAAAGATTTGCAACCATCGGGCCCCAAACGCCCGATAGAACATAGCGCAGAACGAGAATCCAGCTGCTGTAACTGATGGAGTTCCAACGATTTATCTGCCGGCTGAGGACCCACTCCTCGTGGATCATCAGATCATCAATTGAAAAAACGCCCGGAAAGTGAAGCAAGGCCAGAAAACAAAACACCAACGCAATAATCAGAAACGCAAACGTTCCTGAGGTGCCTGCGAATGTGGGGGAGCGCATTTCTCTATGTTACAATCTTAGTACCTGTTCTCCTAGGAAACCGTGCCAGACACCAACGCCACAGAACGCATTTTGGTTTTCGTCCCAGCCTACCGCTGCGCAACACAGGTTCGCAGAGTGATTCGGCAGCTAGATGCCGACGCCGACTTGATGGCGGTAGTGGACGGGGTTCTCCTCGTCGATAACTGCTCACCTGACGACACCTTCCCGGCGCTCGAGGCGGAGATTTCCAGCAGCGTGCACCGCGACAAATTTGTCGCTCTTCGCAACGTTAGCAACTTAGGTCTAGGCGGCTCGCATAAAATCGCCTTTCGCTATGCCCGCAAGCGTGGTTTTCATACCGTCGCGGTTCTGCACGGGGATGACCAGGCAAAAACTACCGACCTGCTCACACTCATTCATTTTGCCAAGGTAAATCCACACCTCGACGCCGTGCTGGGATCTCGTTTTCTCCCCGCGTCTCAACTCGTGCGTTATTCGACGATAAGAACGCTGGGAAATTGGGCGTTGAACTTGGCCTACTCCGCCCTGACTGCACGCTGGATTTCAGATCTGGGCGCGGGGCTAAATTTGTACCGCGTTACGAAATTGACAGATTCTACGCTCGACGGATTTTCAGATTCCTACCTATTTACGATGGATCACTTGCTGCACTTGGTGCGTGCAGGCGCTCAATTCTCGTTCTTCCCCATCACCTGGCGGCATCAAGACGAGGTCTCTAATATTCGGAGCGTCGAAGTCGCACTCAAAGCGTTACTTGTCTTGCTTCGCTGGCGACTCGGTTTGCGTTAGCATAGGCGCATGCCTTCCATTTATATCCACCCCACTGCAGATGTATCTCCAACGGCCGGTATAAGCGAGGGCACCAAGATTTGGCACCAAGCCCAAATCCGCGAAGGCGTTAAGATCGGAAAAAACTGCGTTATCGGCAAAGATGTCTACATCGATAAAGACGTGGTCATTGGCGACGGGGTGAAGATTCAAAATGGTGTCTCGATATACAAGGGAGTCACTCTAGAAGACTATGTTTTCGTAGGACCCTATTCGAGTTTCACCAACGATTTTCGTCCACGCGCATTTTCTGACGAATGGGAAATAATTCCTACCCGCTTGCGCAAAGGCTGCTCCGTCGGGGCCAATGCGACGATTCTCTGTGGAGTAACTTTGGGAGAGTATTCGATGATAGCCGCGGGAACGGTATTAACGTCCGACGCTCTTCCCTACGGCTTGTACGTCGGTAGCCCTGCGCGGCTAAAAGGATTTGTCAGTCGATCGGGATACGAGATGGACACAGTACAGACTCTTAAAGACGCTCTCGAATTTCGGTGCAAGAAAACAGGCGAACGACTGCGCATTCGGTTTGAGGCATCTGAAAAATGAAGACCCCGATGAAAGCTGTTTTGTACTCAATCTCTTTGCTCCTTATCTCTTGCTCGAGCGCGCCCCAGCGATTGCCGGAGTCCACTGAAACGCGAGCGTCCGCAGAGCCCTTGCCGCTGTATGAAAAAGAGGGCCTAAAAATCCCAGTCGAAGCCTGGGTAGAACGCGCGAAGCAGGCCTACGTTGCTGGTAATTTTCCCGATGCCACGCGGTTTCTAGAAACAGCTTTTGTCTATGATGCCGCGGCTCCCGACGCAGCTGCCGCCGACCTGCTTTACTATTTATATCTTGCTCAAGGGGATTACGATCGGGCGGTGCGGTTGGGCCGCGCCATCGCAAAGAAACACCCTTACCGAGCACAAAGTTACTACCAAGTGGGACTCGCGGAGCTCTGGTCGGGCAATGACAGAGTTGCTGCGCAGAGTTTTCAGCGCGCACTGGAATTTGCCGATCACCCACCTCGAACCTTTTTTTATTTGGGACTAGCGCTTGAAAAATCGGGCGATGCGGCTGGCCAAGCAACGGCGTTTCAGAATGCAGAAAAGGAATACCGTCAAATTCTCCGTCGCAACCCCGAGAATTTCTCCGCAAATTACGAGCTTGCACACCTGTATCTGTTTTGGAACGTGCAGTGGAAAAAAGCCGAGAGCCTGATGGAAGCCGCTCGCAAAAGCCTGCGCAAACCCGATGTGGAGACAGCACTTCGTCCCAAACTTTACCGAGAGCATTACTTAAAACTTCTAGACGGTATTTTCTGGACCCATAAAGGCGAGCCAACCCGGGCGTTGCCCTTGCTCTGGGAAACCGTGCAATCGGCTCCAGGCGGCGCGCGCGCCGACATGGCAGAAATTTACTATTATCTGGGTTTGAATTTTGCGGCTTCAAAGCAAGACGCCCAGGCCAAAAGTTTTCTGACCAAGGCCGCACAACTCGATCCCAATGGTCCGTACTCTACGAAAACGGATTTGATTTTGCGGAAGGTAGCTTCGCAGCCTAAGAAAACAGGTTCTTCTGTCGCACCAGCTGTCGGTAAGCCTGGTCAACCTCGATGAAGCGGCGTCCTTGAGTTCCCGTGCGATTGAGATCGGGATGCAGCTTCTTAGCAAGAAACCGGTAGCGACGATGAATTTCATTCCACGTCACTACGTTTAGAGATTCAATTCCCAGCACACGAAGCGCCGAGCTGATTTCCGGAGAATATTTTGCAACCGGCTCGCGCGGGACCACCGGCGTCTCCTCCGCCACTTTGGGTTTTTCTAAGCGCTGCAATCGAGAAAAGGGCGCTTCCAAAACCAGATAACGAAGTTCCAAGAAAGTTGCCTTGATAAACCACAGCACGAGTCCCAGCACTAAACTGGGCGGAAAACCCACCTGCCATCGCAGAGGATCAGAAAGCTTCTCTTCTAAAACGTTTGGTTTATAAAACGTAAAATAAAAAGCCCAGAACAGAAGGAAACCGACGGGGAATACCAATGCCGACGGCATGCGGGGCATGGATAACTCCACGAAATATTCCATCATCAAAAACGGTGGCAACGAAATCCAAACCGGCACGAAGGAGTTGCGGGCGTCGTTGAAGCCTTCAAACGAAGATTCCTGGCGACGCTGTTCTCGACGGAAAATCTGCGCAAACTCGCGCTGTATCGCAGTGGCGTTGCGAGGCGTAAGTGAGTGATTTTTGGGTTCGCGATGGGCCATCTCCCTTTAGAGGTTGCAAGCGTGCCGCCAGAAAGGCGTGGCCCACTTAGCCTCAAACTCGCCTCCGATTTGGACGGATTGTGTATACAAAGCAGGCAAATCCGAGCTCAAAACCAGAATACACCCCGCCCGCTACCGGAGACCGCGTTAACCTCTTGAAAGAACAACAGAATTTCCGAAACCAATCAGACCGACCGAACTGCCTACAAACCCCACATTTGTCACTGCCTCTACCGAGACGACACCTCCACACTGTTCGCCAAACGGACGGCGGCTGCGAAGAGTCCTCTCGAACTTTACTTAAGACTTGTTGATCTCCGTTTTTGTCTGCCCCAAAAAAACAAAATAAAAATCTTATCTCGCAGAAAAGGCGAAGGGTTG
>JALHPX010000208.1 GCA_022842225.1 bacterium | reverse complement strand
AGCAGTTTAATTTTTCGATGACCGGACACGCGCCTATCAATCATGTCCAAGCGCGTTTCCTCATGGATTTTGATAAAGGCATTCAATTGAGAGCCGCTGATGGGAGCAAGGGCCCCATCATCCACGATTTTGTTTCTTCTGTAGAAGCTACTGGACCAGTGGGCGTTGGCTTTAATTTCAAGGATGCATTGCTTGGAAACCTGGTCAACGCACATCGATTTCTCTCCACTGAGCAGGTGGTCAATGATCGCATCATTCTAGAAACAGAAGTCTTGCAGCAAGTGGAAGTGAATCTTACAGACGAACAACGCATAGCGGGATTGATAAAACTACTCGAAGATTCCGATGCTGCCGGCCATTCGCAAGCCTATTGGCTATTTCGTTTGGGCTTTCGAAGCGCCAATTGCACTTCTACCAAGTTTGACGCGCTCGATGCAATCGTTCAGTACCGCACGCCCATCAACTGGTTAGCCGCTGCGGCGCTCGGCCAATTGCCTCTCAACGGCGCGCTCTATCTCCGATTGCGCGGAGTGCTTGGCGATACCATGCCCACACTGAATGCGGAATTTGCTTCGCTTATTCTGGCCGGAGAGTACGGCACTGCGCGGGCGAATCGCTTCCGACGTTTCTTCACGCCGGAAGGAGTTAAGATTAAATCCAAGAGCTGCTCTTGGCTGATTGGGTCCAAAGGGTAATCGGCAGTCGACTACTTTAGCGTAAATTCTCTGGAGAAATCGTAGCCATCTAAAACTACTTTTAGTTTTCCCGTGAATGCGGGAGGCAAAGCGCCTGCTTTGGCGCGCAAGATGTAGCTATACTCCGTGGCTTCGCCTGGGCCCAGGATAAGCGGCGCGCGCTGGGATGGACCCGGGGGCTCGAGTTCGATAACGGCGCCCAGTGGATCTCGAAGCTCCACCGTGATGCCATTGTTCTTGGATTCTTTGAGCTGCAAGAACTTCGTCGATTTGGAACGCAATTTCACCTGAAGCCGAAAAAGCGGCATGTAGTGGCTGCCCGCGAAGTTCAAATTAGGCTCGATAAATTCAAAACTCTCGGCCAGCTCCTTGGCGTCTTCGGGAGCTTTGTAAACGGGAATGATAGCGCTTTGCTTGGCCACATCAGGCTTTTTCACGTCGACAGAAGCGGGCGCCGTGCGGTCGTTATAGGGTGTTAAATCCACGCGGGCCAATAAATCATCGGGGCCTTGCAGTGTTTGCAGCACCAACTCGGACGATGTGGGATTGAACACTGCGAGGGACGCATTCTTAAATTCATAACGCGAGCGGTGCTCAATATTATAGAGGTACTGGGTCTCGCTGGGGTCGTTGCGATAGCCGCCCTCGCGACGGAACGTAATCCATTTGCCGTCGGGAGAGACTTCGCTAATGGCGCTGGAGTCTTTCTCAATCGTCTCTTGTTCCTTCGTCGAAATCTTGATTCGGACGATGGAGCCGTTGGTGCTATAGCCCTTGGTGACGCCAATTAAGGTGTCGTCCTGTGGCCAGTAAATTTCGGCGAGCATGTCTTTTACCGGAATTTCGGTGAGCTTGCGTGTAGTGAAATCGTAAATCTTAATGGTGCGACCCTGTGCATTGGCGCGGCCATAACCGCCGTAGCCACCATACCCGTACCGATCATCGTCCTCGTCCTCGTCGTAATCGCCGTCTTCATCGTAATCATCGTAGTCGTCATAAGCACTGCCACGAGGATTGATAACGCTAACGGCCCCTTCGACCAAAGCTACTTTGCTGCCATCGGGCGAGTAAGAACCCGTCACAGCCGAGCGTACCGTCGATAGCTCTGGAATTTCATTCAAGTAAAATCCCGTGGGCTGAGCAGAGCCCTGCTCGACATCGAACAAGAATTCCGCCAAAGGGAATTTCCAGACAGGTTTGGTAAATAATTGAGCGGTGAAAAACAAAAATTCGGAATCGTCAGGGGAAACAACGGGCATTGTTTGATGGTCACGGGTTTCGGGAATGTTCACGGACTTCGGCTGGGGCGCCGAAAGATCCACAACCTTAAGCCCCGTCGCCAACTTCTCATTGCCGCGGGTAGCGCGGTACTTCTCTTGAACCAGCAGACGCAGTCCTGAGCGAGTGGTGGCGTAGCCAAATCCTTCGGCGATCGGGCCCGTGCCGTCTGGTTGGTAGATCAAGTTCCAATTCTTTTCCGCGGGCTCCCACAAAAAAACGTGTGGTTTGCCTACTCCCTTTACTAAGACCCGGCCATTCACTGTCGCGCCAAAGAGAGAGACGGGAAGATTGCCCACTTGTTCGAGCTCGACAGCATTCGAACTTGTGCTTAAGGCGCTAATAAATAGGAATGCGGAAAATAGAAAAGAACGGACCATATAACCCCCAACAATGTCCACATGGTTAACGCTGCATTTCCAAGGGGTCAAGAACTCGGTTAGGCGGCTTTGCGGAGCGAGAGGGGGGCGGAGGCGGGTGCCAGACGCAAGCACTGCTCGCGCCCAATGCCCTTTAGCTCCGTAACAAACGAGCTTTGGGACCAATGCTTGCCCAAAGTGGGCAGGCCCATCGCGGCTTGTGCGAAATCGGAACTCACAACAATATCTCCACCCGCACTTTGTGCCTGGACACGGGCGGAGTAGTTTACGGTGGCACCGAAGTAATCAATCTTGCCTTCGTTCTCAATGGCAATCGAAGGACCACAGTGCAAACCGAGTTTGAGCACAATCGGTGGATCGATTTTCTCTTGGGCATTGAAGCGATCTAGTTCTTCCTGCATAGCCACAGCACAATCGAGTGCGCGCTGGGGATCGGAAAATACAGCCATGATCGCGTCGCCCATGGTCTTTACCAAGGCGCCCTCGTACTTCTCGAGATGGGCCTCGAGGTAAAGAAAATGTTTTTGCACGCGTGAGAAGGCGACGGCATCGCCCACCTGTTGGTAGAGCGCGGTGGAGTCTTTGAGATCACTAAAGAGAAAGGAGAGGTGCTTCACGGCGACGTTCGCACCCACGCTGAGCACTTCTGCGCCAAATAGTTTTCTAAAACTCTGTAGGCTTGTGATGTAGGCCGCAGAAACAATATCTGGATCGCGCCGCATTTCCTCGACGACAACTGTCACAGCTTTTGGCCCGTTATTGACGATTTCAGACTGCGTGGAATTCTGGATCAGCCACTCAGTACCATTCCAGCACATCTGCGAGTTGTGAAGGGACGTGGAGGTTTTAATCGCCTTCTCCTGCTTGCCAATCACCCGCACGCGCAAATTCGAATCCTGGAACGCTGGCACATTGGTCTTTGTACCGGGAGCGAGATTCACTTGCTTGCGAATATGCCGACTCTGATAAGGCCCCATCAAACAGTAAGCTTCGTCGTGCGCATTGCGCAGACGCGGATGAATACGGAAACGCAGCTCCACTGATTCCGCTAAGTCGGTTTCAAAATCAATTCCGCACAAATCGCAGTGAAACGAATTTACCAATGTGCGCAGCGAGGACGCACGATCTTTGGAGACACGGCAATTGGGACACTGAAGCTGCCAATCTAATTCAAAAGCTCCCCGCTCCGTGGCAAAGAGGAAGAATCGAACGGCCTGATCTTTGGCTAGATTCCAATTGCGGGCTAATTCAAATGGTCGCAGATTTAGGACCTGCCGATCCGATCCTTCACAAAGATAATCCGAGAGCTGCTTGGACCATTTCACTTCTTCGCTGAAGCGGGCTTTAAATTTGTCGCTGATATCGTTGATTAAACTATGCACGTGGTCCGGATTTTTTGGCTTGGTCAGCGGCAGTGGCGCATAGAGAGGCGTGGGCTGCTCTTTGGCGCGGGCGATTGTCTTTCGGCAATACTGCAAAAAACCATTCAGAGTGTTGCGGCCCACTAAAGGTAAGAACGGTCGCAACCACCGCCACCGTGCCGTCGCATCGACGAAAACTACGAGCTCGCAACCCTTTGGATGCGGCGACGTGCGAATGCCAACGCGCATTTCTTCAATCGGTCCGCCTAAGAATTTACGAGTGACGTTGTAGGATTCCCCTCGAACCCATTCGAAAGGAAATTCCTTCCAACGCAATTGCAGGCCCATACCGAGTGAAGCCGTGGCCACGCGAAAAATCGCGCCCGACTTCTGATCCGCGGCCTGGTATTGGACGCGGGGTAATTTGAGAAACCGATTCAAATGATCGGTATCACTCAAAATGTCCTAGATGACCTGCGGTGGCGATTCAATCACCGACCGCTGCTCCATATGTAGAACCTTAGAAAGCATCGAGAGGCTTATCGGAAGTTTAAGCCGCTCTCGGAAGGAAGGAGTGAAGCGGTCCGTTCCGCCTGCGATTTCCGTTACTTAACCCGCTATTTTGGGTGGAGCCTGCTCCAGCCGAATTAGCATTCGGTGGTTCTCTCAGTTACCATTTCTCTTTTATTTTCACACAACTGGAGAACACCATGACTCAACGAATCATCACCCTGACATCCGCGCTCGTTTTCACTGCGCAATTAGCGTTTGCTGGCGCTGGACACCACGAGGCTCCCAAGATGCCTAAGGAGTTTGAGACGTTAAAAGGGCTCGTCGGCCACTGGGAAGGCACGACGGAACACGAAGGCAAAGAAGAGAAGGCCACCGTCGATTACAAACTCACATCAGGTGGCACCGCGATTACCGAAACCCTCGGCGCCGGCACTCCCCACGAAATGATCTCGGTGTATCACAAAGACGGCAAAACTCTCGGCATGACTCACTACTGCGCGCTCGGCAATCAGCCTCACATGGTGCTGAAAAAAGCAGATGCCAAGACGATGGTATTTGAAATGACGAAACCCCAAGGTGTCAGCAGCATGAAAGAACCGCACATGCACGGCGTCACGCTCACACTCGAAGACCCAAACACCTTAACGCAGGAGTGGCAAA
The DNA here is from genome assembly GCA_022842225.1 of bacterium. GTDB lineage: Bacteria > Bdellovibrionota > FAC87 > UBA2466 > UBA2466 > JALHPX01. The sequence goes on along the minus strand of JALHPX010000208.1, from coordinate 1,015 downwards.
ACTACGAAAACGGCAAAAAAGCCCAGACCGTAAAATTCACTCTCAAACGGAAAGCCTAACCAAGGCTAAAGGAATTAAGCTGGGCGGATCAAAGGCTGCGCCTTTGGTTCGCCCTTTATTTTTGTGAGCTTGCCCGCCACATAGAGCCAAGCCGCGCAGGCTCCGAAGGCGACAAACGGCAAACCATTTGGACCCATCAGGCCGATTTTTTGTAGGACCACGAGGCCTAGCGAAGTCCCGCCCTTGCTGATGCGATAGCCGACCACATCGATCCATTCCTTAGCGCGGTACCGGGCATCAAAAGACAATGGAAGATAAAGCAGCTCTTTGCTGCTTCTAAACAGCGAGTAATCAATGCTTTTAAAGAGAGCAAAAGCGACGGCGGCCGTTTCAATTCCCGGACGCAGGATAAAGAGCAACGCGGTTCCAATATGCAAAGAGGGGATCATCAGCTGCACCGCGCGCTTGGAGATGCCTCGCAAAATCAGCGGCGTGACGATGAATTGGAACACCAGCGAGAGACCATTTAACGAAGCGTAGAACATGCCGGAGAATGCCGTCTGCGCATCTGAAGACGGCAATGAGATCTGCAGCTGCTTTTGGAACATTAAGTAGAATATCGTCGACACTCCCTGGGAACAGATCACCAGTAAGAACAGCGATCGCAGCGCCGGGATTTGTCTAAAGGGCTCAATGCCAAAACGATCGGCGCCCTTTTCATGAGCAGCCTCGCTCTGCACTTCAGGGGCCGGCTCTCCGGTATAGCGAAAAGCCCAATTGGCGAGAAAAGCGGCAGGCAGTGTGGTCAGAGCGGCCATCAATGGCAGGGTGATGGTGCCTACCTTCTGCGCCACCAGAGAGACAATAAATCCGCCCAGCATGGCGCCAAGACTCACCATCCCCATAAAAACGCTGTTATTGCGTTTCGCTTCCGACTCCTGCTGCACGCTATCTAGATACGACCAATACTGCTCCAAAATCAGCGTCACATACGTCTCGCGCAGCAGATACAAGA
>JALHPX010000207.1 GCA_022842225.1 bacterium | reverse complement strand
AATCCGCGGCAAAGAAGGTGTGGAAGTTGAGATTGAAGTCGAGCGCGGGACGACGACAGTTACTCTGAGGATCAAGCGCGCTAAAATCTCGATCAAAAACCTCACCTACAAAATGGTCGGACCGAAGAAAGATGTGGCTCTGATTAAGCTGCGCTCATTCGTCGAATATGACTCGAAGGGAAATCCTACCTCCTGCCCGGAAGTGAAGGCCGCTCTGAAGAGTGTCGCCGCATCGGGCGCCAAGAGCTTGGTGTTTGATATTCGGGACAACGGGGGAGGATTGCTCTCCGAAGCGGATTGCATTTCCAATGCTTTCTTAGAGCTGAAGACCGGTGAAGCGACGGTATTGACCAAGGAATTGGGCGCTGGCGGTCGGGTGACTCGCTTGCCGATGGGAACTCCCGAAAAAGCCACGAGCCTCCTGCCCATGGTCCTGCTGATTAACTCTGGCTCTGCGAGTGCGAGTGAAATCATGGCGGGTGGATTGCAAGATTATCAACGCGCCTTCTTGGTGGGCGAGCGCACGTTTGGTAAGGGCAGTGTGCAAAACCTAGGTCGTTTTGGAACAGGCAAATTGCCTATCTACGAGAAGAAAACGGTGGCCCGTTTCTACATGCCATCGGGACGAACCAATCAAATCGTCGGTGTGTCGCCCGACATGGAAGTCTACGCGATGCCTAATCCCACAGTCGACGATAAGATTGCTTTCCGTGAGGAAGATCTTTACGCGGCTCTCCCCGCGGTGGGTACGACCTGGAAGCAGCCTCGCGCTGCGACGGTAAGCAAACTCGAAACCTGCGTGAAGAAGACGGGTACGGCTGAATCGGATCTCGCTGCCAATGCATCGAGCGCCATTCCGTTTGACTACCAGCAGGCGGCTGCAATCGATGCGGCGGTTTGTATTGTTTCGGAGAAGCTCTGGGCTGCGACGGATAAGCGTCCGACGTTTCCTAAGGACGTAATCACCGAGCCAGCCGCAATTCCTGCGACTATTCTAGAAAATCTGCAGCTTCATATGAATATGTAGAGGCTTCACACTTCGCCTGCCGCTCGCAATGCAAGTCATTGCGAGCGGAGCGAAGTTATTTCTTAAGGCTTGCGAACATAGGTAGAAGCGGACATTTCTACTTCATAGCTGTCGTCGTAGCCGTTCTCACCATCGATATTCTGATTCCTCAAAGCATAGATAACGACCGTATTGCCTTCCAACTTCACGACCCGCTTATTTAATGTCCGCACTTCACCCTCCGGTCCGCCGCCGGTCTCTTCGGAGAGGTAAACGCCTTTGTCATTGAGCGGCATAGCCGCGGCTATTGTTTCGATCGCATCGATTTCGGCAGCGGAGCCTGAAACGGCAACCTCGGTCTTGCCGTCTGGAAACACGTTATAGGTAAAAACATTCCACTGCTTAGTAGTTGATTTAGTCCCATCCGAGAAGATCTTCGGGATGGAAGCTAAGTTCGAAAGCATGCGGTCTTCTTTGGTATCGCCCATTTCCAAGTGCAGCTGGTGGATCTCATCTGTGTCCCGCTCACCTGGCAATGCCAATTCGTGGTTCAAGGAGACTACCGTCTTTGGCTTTTTCCCTTCTCTGGACTCTGAGAAATAGCGAATCGACTTCAGCTCGTATTCCCCCGCTGGGATAGCGTGGAAGGAAATCCCCTCTTGTGGAATCTGGAACGGGGGCTTGTAGCTTTGATCATGTTCTCCGGGACTCTCGCTAACCCCGTGTTTTGCACAGGCGGGGAGAATTCCAGCTACTAAAAAGGCAAAAGAAACCGCTATGAGAAATCTCATTTATATTTTTCCTTGGTTTTTTTTAAAGAGTTTACTGAACTTTTTTGTAATAGGACGCCGACATCATGAGCGTAGACTTCGGAGAGTCACCGCCCGTGGTGTTTAATTCGTAATGGTAAACGGTGAGAGTGCCGTCCTTATCCACCTTAGCAACAAACTTGTGGAGCCAGTGTTCGCCGCGAGTGTCTTCTGTCTTCTTTTCGCTGGTGTAAACGCCCTTTTCGTTACGCGGCAAAAGATTTTCGATGTACTGCACACCGTACGTGCGGTTATCGGCAGAGGTGACATTCACGTGTGCTTCGCCGTCGCGAGACACTTCGTATTCATACACTTTGAGTTGGCTGGAGACGGTCATTCTGCGAGCGGCCACGATTTTTGGAATAATGAGCGCCGTGCCCTTCATGCTCTGCACGTTTTTATCGTGAATGGTTAAACGCTGCATTTTTAAGGTGTCGTGACCCCGCTCGATGCCCGGCTCAAAATCATGGGTCAAGGTAACGGAATCGCGTTCCTCGCCATTACGTCGCTCTGTAAAGAAATGAACGGATTTGATTTCGTACACGCCTTGGGGGAGCGATTGAAAAGAAACGCCTTCTTCGGGAATGCCAATTCCGGGGCTGTACCCTTCGCCTTTTTGGTCAGGCGTCTGGTCTACGCTGGACCCGCAAGCAGGAAGAAAGACCGCTAAAAAAACCGCGATAGAAAGGGCCAGCAAAGATCGCAAAATAGATTCCCCCGAAATAATTGAATACGCCGCATTATACGGATCGAACCCAAAATAGCAACGTGACCAATTCCGTCACTGCCCCAAATTGTCTCTTCGGTAGATAGGCCACTATTTAGGGCACGAAGATGGCGGTGGTTTGGCGGAGGAGGTGGGGGGAGCGGCTGATGGTGATAGCGCGGGCGGCGGACCAGGTTTCGCTTTCTTCGGGTAGCGGTGTGGGGGGTTGGTTGAGGATGTAAGGTTCGGAGATGTAGTTGTATTTCGAGGCGGGAGTAGGTTGCTGCACCCAGCGCCAGTGCTTCTGCTGAAACAAAGGCCTCCAGGCATCTGCGACCGTACAACTAGTAAAGGCGCCACTTTGCGGCTGTACAATCAACGCAGGTTCTATGCCGCGAGTGACTTCGTCCACGGTCGCGAGCTTCTCGCCATACGTCGAGCAGCGCTGGCCGCGGCCGCCGAACAATCGCACTTCGCCGTGGTACGTAATCGACGCAGCGGCGCAGGCCAAGATCGCAGCTGCTGCCATCGACCGGCGCGCCGGCATCGGCACGGGAAGTTTTTCTTCAATCAGAAACCATCCCAGCGCCATCCAGGCCCCGGGCAGCAGGAACAGTACATACTGATGCGGGCCCACCCGATACGCACCATGCGCTAGGACAATCAAAGACAACGGCGCTAAATTTATCCAGAGCAGCGCTCGTCCCGTCGATGAAATATGTTTCCAACGCGCAATTCCCGTCACCATGCAGAGCAGCCACAAAAGCGATACGGGATTGGCCCAACGCGGGACGTACCAATCCTGCACGGTGAAACTCCCCTTGGTGCGGAGCCAGGCATTGGGGGCGGATAGAAGGTCCGAGAGATTCGCCACTACGACGTGCAGCTCCGGCGCATAAACAATTCCCGCGATTGCTGTGCCGATAAAACCAGCCAAGAGATAAATTTCTAGAAACCGCACTTTGCGCAGCAAGAAGAGCACTGCGATCGGTAGAGCGCTGAAGGCAATCCACCACCCATAGATCTTTGCGAGCGGCACCCACCAAGGAGTTAGCACAATCCAAAGCGCGGCGCAGGAGATGAAATAATCGCGAGCCGAGATCTTGTGCAGCGGAAAGTTTCGATCCTGCAGAAGGAAAAACACCGCGGGGACAGCGAGCAAACACGCGGCCGTGCCATGAAATAACGTCGCTACCACTGCCCAGAGTGCACTTCGAAAGAGCTCCCGGGGTTCGCCAGATTCGGCATACGAGATGCTTTTCAAAACAAAAAACATCACCACCATCGGTAGGTAAACAATCTGCCAAAAGCGCAGGCCGTAATACGCTTGCATCGACGGAGTCCAGAAATAAAGTAGACACACAAACACGCCGAGAGCGATTTTGCCCCGTCGATTACAGAAACGCAGAATGGCGAATTGCACAGCGGCGTGCAGAAGCGTGATGCCTGTCAGCACCGCGCCGGACGTGCGGGCGAAACTAAAGAACGCCAAGTGAAGATAGGCCGCTAGAGTGGGATGGCGACGCAGCTGCCGGCCTGGCTCCCAAGGCCAGAGATGAGAAAGCGAACTCCAGCCCTCGCTCCAATACTGCTGCACCCGCGCCAGCCACACGCCGTCGTCCCAATAAAATACCGAGTTATCGCGCCAGTAAAAATACAGCGCCAAGTGCGAGGCAAGCAGCAGCCATTGCCAGAAATACACACCAGCAAATTTTTTACTGTTCCAATGCTGCATACAGTCTTAGCGGGACGGTTTGATAACGGTATCATCTTACCTCATGCCAAGAACCAACCAAAAGTGGACTGTTGTTTTGCCTTGTCACAACAAGGCGGGGTGGATTGGCAAGAGCGTGCGACGGACCGCTGAGATTCTTCAGCGGGTGGAGCAGAGCACAATCTTAATCGTCGAAAACGGCAGCAGCGATGGCTCGCGTCGGGAAATCGAAGCGCTTCCAGAGCGCTTGGGCTCTACTGAGATTAAAAGATATTACTTGGCCCAGGCCGGGCAGGGGCGGGCGTTTCGCCATGCAGTGGAAAATATCGACGGAGAATGGGTGGTATTGGGATCGGCGGATTTGCCGTTTGGGACCACCGATTTGGAAAATTATCTAAACGAAATCGCCGACTGCATTCGCGAACGAGTGCTGGCTGCCTCCAAGCTGCATCCTTTGAGCCGCATTCACCGCAAGCTGCACCGACGCTTGATGACGCGATCGCATGCGTGGCTACGCCGCTGGCTGTTCCGGTCGCGGGTGCGGGATACGCAGTCCACTCAGTGTTATCCGACGGAGTTGCTCAAGCGCATGGTGCCGCAGGTACGGAGTGAGTCTTTTTTCTTTAGAGCTGAATTGCTTTTGTTGTGTGAGAAGCGGGGAGTGGAGATTGTGGAAGTTCCTGTTTCGCTCACGTTGCCGGAATCGCCGACAACGGTGCGGATTATCTCCGACAGCGCGCAATACCTTGGCGAGCTTCTTAGCCTGCGCCTACGCGTCAGTTAAATTCCATATTCCAGGTATTGATCAAGAAACTGCAAGGCGCGTTGGCGGGATTGCCGTTGCAGCGCGCGCCACCACGGTGGGATTCCGAGCCAAACATCTTACGATATAACGTGTTGCTCGTCGCGGTCGCTCCATTGTGAGGAGCGGTGGGACGCATCAACAGCGCATAGAAGGCGTAGTCGTAATTAAATTCCGCAGCTGAGTGGCAACCGACGCAGCTGTTATTCACATAAGGAATCACGTTTGCGTTGTAATAGGATCTCGCGACAGGATCGGGCACATAGGCCACTGTTGTAATCGGGCTATCGGTTAGTTCATGAAAAACTCCGGCCGTCGTCACATCTCGACCATAGACATAAACGGTGCGAGACGTTCCATCGCGGTACATATCCGGTAGGACAAAACGGAAACCCACATTGCCCGTTTTCTCGGCGCCGTAATAAGGCTGGTTCGCAGGAGCGGTTCCAATCAAGGTTCCCGAATCGCGCGGTCCACCAATATAAACATCCACCGTTACCGTTGCAGTAGGGTTGGCTGCTTCGGATGCCCAGCCATAGATCGTTCCGTCGTTCTCTCCGGCGCTCACGCGGCCGAAGGGCGGAGTCGTTCCGCCGCCACCCGTGCCCACTTCGGCCACGGTGAGGCCTTCCAATTTTGCCCACTCGCGTACTTCTTTACACGGTGTGGTGGTGAGCAGGCCGGTGCAATAGGTGCGATTGCCGGCGTGCCCTGCAACTTGTCCCAACATGTAGCGCATTACGCCGTTATCAATCGTGGTCTTAGAAACGTAGACCGCCCCGGTCACGAGCAAGTTCCTCATGAACGCATACTCATAGGGTCTGAAGTTGGCGTTACCGCCATCTTTAGGAAGGGCGTGGCAGCTGGCGCAATTTGCGGTTTTTTGCAAAAGCGGAGCAAGCTTGGCTTCAAAGTAAGTTT
>JALHPX010000206.1:1717-5977 GCA_022842225.1 bacterium | reverse complement strand
CGAGTTTATTTCGCCGGATTTCCCGGGGTAGTTTTCTAACAATCCTTCTTTTCCCTCTGCTGCTCATTACGGGTAACGCGTTCGCCGTTCCTTGTTCGCAAGTGATTCGCGGCGGGCACTTAGCATTAGCCAGCCAAGAATGGGCATCTCGCCTCCCTGCAGCTCCCACCGACTTAGTGCTCGATTACTGGCTCGAAAAAAACCTCTCCATGGACAAGACTCCCACCGCCGAGGAAATCGAAGCCGGTCTCGCCAAGCCGGAAGTCAAAGCGGATACTGGGATCGCCATCGGATTTGCCGAAAACAGCGCTGTCGATGAAGACAAAAAAGCCGCGATCTACAATTTCGTCCACGATATCAGCGAACGGGTCAGCGGCATTCGCTGGGAACCTTACTTCGCCGGCATGGGCAAACCCGCGCAGCTTGTCCTGCAAAACAACGACAGCATGCAGCTCTTTTTTCAAACCCTCATTGAGCGCTCGGGTTTGCAGCCTGGCGGATGGACCGGTTACATCGGCACCGCTGCCATTGCCGCGTGGATACCTTGGATCGGAATTCCCATTGCCGTTTTTCAGGGTGGCAGTGCGGTCTATCGTTATTGGTGGCAAGAAAATATAAACACTACCGCTATCGACGATATGTACGCCGTAGCTAGTGGCCGTCGCAGTCTCGGATCGAATCAAGCGTTAGGCCTCCGCATTCAGACCCCGACTGGCGCCGAATTCATTTTGCTTATGGTGCGCGCCCCGTCACAAGAAGATCTCCTCGCCGCCGCTCAAGCCTCGCGCACGCCGAATCGCCTCATGGCCGGTCTGCGCAGCCTGCTGGGCCGAGCCGTTCCGGCAGCGCAAACCCGCGCTCCCCAGTTGCACAATACCTTGGTAGGATTCTACATCCCGGCCAGACCAGCCGGGACTGGAAGCACCACCGATGAAACTACTCCAACTACTCAAATCCCCTGATAACTTACTCAATTTACCCAATCTGCTTACACTGCTACGCATCGCACTTATTCCGGCGATGGCGTTCCTACTAAACTTTGACGCTGAACAACTGCCATTCGAGCAAGATTGGATGTTTCGGTTCTCTCCCGGACGACTCGCTGCCATTGTAGTCGTCATCATGGGGCTCACCGATCTCTTCGACGGCTACCTCGCACGCAAATGGAAAATCGAAACGTTGCTGGGGAAATTCTTAGACCCGCTCGCCGATAAACTCGTGCTGATGGTGGGATTGATCATGTTGATGAAGCTGGGACGAGTGAGTGATTGGCTAGTTATTCTGCTGCTATCCCGAGAGTTTCTCATCACGGGCCTCAGAGGCATTGCAGTAGGCGAGGGCATCGTCATTGCCGCTGGCAATTCGGGCAAGTGGAAGCTGGTGTTTCAATTAGCGGGATTAGGTCTTCTGATGTGGTACGGCAGTCTGCTGGGATTTCCAGCAGCTATCGTGGGAATCTATATTCTCTACGGCGCATTGGGGATCTCGCTCGTCAGCGGTTACAACTATCTAAGCGATTTCTTGATCGCTCTGCGCAAACTCCGCGAGAAAAAGCGCTAGCTTATTCCATCTCGGTGCTGATTTCGCCCGGATCTGATTTCGATGCAGCCTCTCTGGCTTCCAGCGAAATCTGACGGAAATCCATATCGCCATCTATGTTCTGCTCGTCGATAAATTTATCGATGATCTTCTTAGCAACATCGGCTTCTTGTTCCACGTCGATGAGGTAGTAGCCGAGAGATAGCTTTAAGTACGGATCTTTCGGATGGCTCTCAGAGAGATCCACCAATTCATCCTTCGCTTTGGAAGTCTCGCGGTTTTGCAACATCGCCACGGCAAAGCCAATCTTGGCCGGGATGTCATTCGACTCGTCTTCCAGCGCTTTCTTGAAGTAGCTCTTCGCCTCGAAGCCATTGCGATATTTCAAGGCCGTGAAGCCTAGGTTGATAAGTGCATCGTTGGCGTAGGGCAATTTGGCTGCTTCGCGAAAATAGGCGATGGCTTTGTCCTCGCGGCCTTCCATGTTGGCTAACACTCCTAGATTATTCCAAACGGCAGCGCTTTGGATTCCCTGCGCCACAAGCGCGAGCCAGGTGATCCGCGCCGCTGCAAAGTCGCCAGCCTCTAGGTGAGAAAGGGCTAGCAGATTGTGTAGAGCGTAATTCTTAGGATCTTTTTGAATCGCATCGAGGATGAGTCCCGAAGCCCGCTTTGGCGAAGCCACGCGCATCAGGTTTAAGAAGGCAAAGGTCGCGCCCTTGCGTAGGTCTTCAGGCTTTTCGCGTTCGAGCGATGCTTTAATCGTCGAGGCCCGTTCTTGCGTGAGAGTGCGGTATTGAAGCGCCTGTGGCAAAACTTCCGTCTTGTCTGCATTGTGCTCGTTATAAAGGTCCGGGATATCCACTGCCATTTCTGATGCAGGTACGCGCTTGGCTTCAAAGAGCGCGCTCGAGAACATCGGATACGGATACTTTTTCAAGTTGCCCACTTCAATCTGAGCATCCTTAGTCGGTGCTGCAACTGCCAATCGCATTGCAGGCAAGTAGAAGGTGCGCACTGGCGGATACCGTTCGGGCTCCGCAGCGCTGACCAATTGGTAGCAATGCGAGGTCCAGGTCGAGAGTAGGTTAAATTCCTGTGCTTTTTCCAAACAAGAAAGGCCCATGTTCTTGGCCTTTTCTTGGAAGGGCTTGATCATCTGCTTCTGCAACTCCGCGCGGTACATTTCGATTTGCTCTGCTCCCAACTCGCCAGGAACCGGCGCGGCTAGCACTGCTTCTGCCATGTGCTGGTAGCTCGAAGCGGCTCGATAGATCGAAGCCAGACCCCATTCCGCACTACCCATCGAGGCAATGCGTGCGTACTCGGTATCGAGCTCCTTTAAGATCTTCAGCTTCATCTGAAGATTGGCTTCGAGACTCGATTGCTTACCCGCTAAAGAAATGCGACGGAAGATCTTCTCTCTGGATTGAACGACATAGAACATCGTCTTTGCCAAAGCTTCAATGCCTTGCGGACTCCCGCGCATCTGTTTGCCGTATTTCAGCGCAATCATGCGGGCTTCTTCCATTAATTTAGGGGAGAGCTGATTAGATTTTTGCGACTGCAGCTCTGCGACCTTCAGTGTGTAATCGAGGTATTCCGCATAGCCTAAGCCTCGCTGCGCCCGTAGCTGCAAGTAGAGTTGGGCCAATTTATCGACGGCATTTTGGTTCTCATAGAGCTCAATCAGATCCTTTTGCACGGTGTCTGAATCTTTAGGGTAGCGCTGAACGTAGGTTCTAAAGATGGTTTCGGCTTTTTCAGGCCGGCCACTGCCACCCAAGTACACACCGGCTAAGCGAAGGGCGTTCTTGCTCTGAGGGTCCGATGGATACTGATTGGCAAAAGCCTCAAAGTAATTTCCCGACTTCTCAAAATTTGCCAAACTCTCGTACGTCTTGGCCACTTGGAGCAACATGCCTTTGCGTAAGCTGCTCTGCGGGAATCGACGTAAGAACTGCTCTTGCACTTCGGCGGCAACAATCAACATGCCGGCCTTGGTGTAGTTTACAGAAGCGTTGTAGAGCGCTTTTTCAAACAGGACAGGGTCTTGTGGGCCATAGGCCTTGGTGTACTCAACGTACTGATCGCCCGCCTCTTTAAACTTGCCTTCGTTCTCTACGAGCTGAATGCGTTTAAGTTCCGCTTTGCGTAAAATATCGGCGACATCGTTCTTAAAGGCCTGGCTGCCAAAATTAGGATTGGCCAAGAATTCACGAGCAGCTGCAATCAGCTTTCCGTAATCTTTTTCGCGATTCAAGATATCCAAGATCAAGTGAGCGCTCACGGGAGCGGCCACGTGCTTAGGGTAGGTTCGAATGACTTGCCAGAAGCCCTTGTAAGCGCGTTGGAAGTCATGGTGCAGATAAGTCAGATACGAACGCGTGTAGAGCACGTCCGGAGCATCCTTAGCTGTTGCAAATACTTTTAGGTAAACCGAACCAATCTTGATGAATTTCTCTTCTGCTTCAGAGTAGGGAATGAGTTTTAATTCTTCGCCTTCTTTGGCTTCGAGTTTAGCAGTCGATTTGGAGGAAAGCGTTTTCATCCCAGCTTTTTTGCGATCGGCATTCACTTGCTCATCTAACGACGACAGAGCATACCGAATGCTGGGATTCTTCAAGTTGCCCGACTTAGGGTCTTCAAACACTGCGTAGTACTGATCTGCAGCTGGCACGAATTGTTTTTGTTTATAGAGAATTTCCGCCAGGTAAAAGC